>CAYXKO010000033.1:0-12990 GCA_964465435.1 uncultured Saprospiraceae bacterium
TCACGCAACTGTGGTGGGGTTCAATTTTTAATATTGCTTTTTAAGATTGTAAATATTTGTAAATCAAATACCATATTCAAAATTTTAATTTATTTAGGACAAGTGTGTGTCAAAGTATATCCTTTATCGGCTTACTCAGAATCTTTTCAATTACCGCGACTTGCCCCTCCTCTCCGGACTGGCCCCTGATGTTTCCTAAACTATTTTTTCCTTAGATGCGGACACATCATCATGTGATGTCCGGTGACATGATCATGTGAGGGGCAAAATTTCTTCCACCTTGAACACCCCGTTACCTTTGTTTCATCAAAATTTTAAATCACTAAAATGAAAAATTTATGAAAGCGATTCGTTTTATAGCGGCAATGGTTTTTATGTTGGGATTGTGCGGGCGCTCATCGGCCCAGCTCGCCTGTCTGGGTGAATTAAATGTGGACCTTGGGACCCAATGTCAGATCATCCTGTCCCCCACAGAAATCGGCCTAAATCTAGATCCTGCCTATGTGTACACCCTGTCGAGAAATACCTTTGGTTGCGAGGATGTGGGTCGCAGCTATACGGTCACTTTGGAGCAACGGGACAGAAGCACCCGTCGCATCATCAACACTTGCTGGTCCACCGTAAACATACACAGCAGGAGCGTACCCAGTCCCTGCGAACGGCCTTTACTGTACTGCAGGTCGGAGGTCACGGTAAACCTGAATGCAGAGGGTTTTGTGGTGCTTACGCCCGACATGATCAGCCTGCTCCCTACGGATGGCAACCCTTATCAGGTATATTCGGTGGAACCCGGTGTGCTGGATTGTGGAAATTTGGGAAGTAATTCTGTTAGACTGGTTGTGCGTAGTGCATGCTTTCCTGAGGATTATTGCACTGTGAATGTGAATGTCAGGGACGAAGGTTCTTTCAGGCCCACCTGCTATTACGTCGATGCGGATGGGATGGAGTTCTTTCCCGCCAACCTGGATCAGATCATCCTGCCTCCGGGCAGCCCGGTTTCCTACCGGATGCTGATCAGGAGGCCCAATCAAAATTCATTTCCACCGCCTGCCCAGTTCAGGATGTATTTGTCCAGGGACAAGGTGCCCGATGGCAAGGACCTGCTGGTCAGCCAGCAAATGGTCCAGTTCAACAAGACCGGCTATATGACCGGCAAGTTTAGCCTGCCTCAGAATCTGCAGGCCGGAGTTTATTATCTGATCGGAGACATGTACAGCATCAACAAAAAGTTTCGCTATGCCATGCCCACCATCGTGCAAAGGATCCAGGTAGGAAAAGGTGGCAAGATCAACGAGCTTGAATCCAGATCGGAAGAAGCCCCTGTTGCGGATCAGGACGTCCTGATCTACCCCAACCCCTTCGAAGATCAGATCTTCATCGATGCAGGGGATGCATCCGCGCAAATCTCGCGGATGGAGTTATTCAATCTCTGCGGAGTAAAACTGATGAGCCTGAACGCGGTCCAATCCCCCCTGGATGTAAGCCAGTTAAGCAATGGCAGCTACCTGCTTAAAATAGAATTTGTGGATGGTCATGCGGTCACCAGAAAAGTGGTGAAGCAGTCCGCCTACTAGCATTATTTCGCGGTATTTGATGTGGGATCGGATCCGATCCAATGCCCTGAATATTGCCGATGCCCCTTGACGGTGTCGGCAATGTTTTTTTGGATGGTTGGAAATGGGATTCTCACCGGTATGAAACGGAAATTCCAAAATAGGATAAGGGTTTTTGGGCTGAGGAAAGTAAACTGAAAATTATCATGTCAGAAAATTCCGGACTGTTGGCAGGATCATGGAAATCAGCACACCGATTGGTTGATAAGCCCGGGATCTGGGAGATCAACTCGCCCTTCTACTGCGGGATCTCCTCGGTAAGCACCCTGCCGCCGGCCTTGTCAAAATAACAACAGCTCATTTGCCCCAAATCGACCTCCCATTTTTCGATCCCAGACCTGGCGCAGTCCTCGCAAAAAGTGGGATAGTCGGTCCGGCCTTGCTGGTGTGCCCTGAGGTCCAGTTGAAACTGATCTGGGTCGGGGCTTTCCGAAATGTGCAATCCGGGATATTTCGCCTCTGTGGGCAACTGGTATCCCTGCTCGCCGTAAAATACGGTATGGCCATCCCGGACGAAGGTCTGATAGCGCAGGACGCCCAGGCTTTTGAGCTCCCGGATGTAGGCCGGAAAGTCGGCGCCGGATTTTACCTTGCTGTGGGCCTGATGGATCTGATCGAGGGTGAACATGACGGTATGGTTTTAATATTTTTTAACGGACAAAATCTTGCTGCAAAATAATGGTAAATGCGATAGAATCGCTACGGTTTTATTTCACAAAGATAGAAATGTCGCAAAAACCTTTTCACGCAGGTTGTTGGAAGGGCACAGGTGAGCCGGTTTCAAAAAAGGTATAGATTTCGTCCTGTCTTGTTCAATGCTTCGACCCGCGACTGTACGTGCAGTTTTTCGTAAATATTGTAAATATGGCAGCGTATGGTGTTGCTGCTGACGTGCAACAGGTCTGCAATTTCCTTATTCCGGTAGCCTTTGGCAATGTAATCCAGTATTTCATTTTCTCTTTTGGTGAGCAGGGCATCGTCATTAACGGGTCCGTTGAGTTCCGTATTAAAGGAGTTTACCACTTTGCGGGCAATTTCACTGCTCATCGGAGACCCTCCGTTGATCAATTCCTTGATGGCATCCAGGAGTGCTTCCCCGGCCGTCCTTTTCAGAATATAGGCATTGGCACCTGCTTTCAGGGCGCTGAATATCTTATTGGAGTCCTCGTACACGGTGCACATCATGATCAGGACTTCCGGGTATTTCTTCTTAATTAATTTGGTGCATTCGATCCCGTCGATGCCCGGAAGGTTTATGTCCATCAGGACCACATCCGGCAGATGCTTTTCAAATCCTTTCAGGGATTCTTCCGCATTGGCATAGGCGATGCATTTGAAGTCCGGATGATTGTTGATGATGTAGGATATGCCCATCCTGATATCTTCGTGGTCTTCGATCAGCGCAACCTGTATGATCTTATTTGCTTTCATGATGTTTTCTTCAAGGGTAGGGTAAAGTTTAATTTCAGTCCTTGGGGCTCGTTTTTTTCAAACACAAAAGAGCCACCGCAGGTTTCAATGCGACGTCTCATATTGCTGATGCCGTTGCCGAAGTCAGAGGACAGGGAGTCCGGAGAACCTCTTCCGGTATCGCTTAATTCCACCTGAAGGGTGGCGTTTTGTAATGAGATCCAGATTCCGAATGTTTGGGATCTGGAATGCTTCAGCGTATTGTTGAGGAATTCCTTGATGACCAAAAAGGTATTTCTTCTTTGCTCTGCACTCAGCAGGATGGCTGATTTTATGGGCAGATCTGTTTTGAAACCGAGTTCCATATCGTGCTGATCGGTCGCCGTCCTGGCATAATAGTGCACATAAGCCACCAGGTCTTCCAATTTATCGTTGAGGGGGTTTAAGGCCCAGATCACTTCGTTCATCTTGCTGATCAGTTCATGAGATACGAGTTCTATTTTGGAAGCCAGTGGATTTTCTTTTTCCTGGCCTTTGCTGAAAAGTCGGGATAAAATGACCAGGTTGGTAAGATCTGCACCTATGTCGTCGTGAAGATCAGCCGCGATCCGGTTTCTCTCATTTTGAATGGCCTCATTGGTTCTTACCTGCTCCAGTTTCTGAATGTATCTTCTGTTTAAAATGTAGTGGGTGCCGACAAAGGTAAGGAGCGCCAACAGGACTGCCAGGATGGAATAAAACCACCAGGTTCGGTAAAAGGGAGGCAATATGTGGAATGAAAGTTCCAATGGCTCGCTCCAGTCCGAATTTTTTAGTTTGGATTGAATGCTCAGTACGTAATCACCGGCATTCAGTTTTGCAAATTCCAGGCTGTTTTCCCTGGTCAGTGTCCAGTTTTGGTCATTCGGCAGCAATTTGTACCGGTATAAAAGCTGGTGGTCCTGGGACAGGTTTGGCGTAATGAAATTTATTTTAAAATGGTAGTCATCGAAAGGAAACAAGCTCGTTGCTTTTGAAAAGGTGTCCACCCCGTTGATGGAAAGCGATTGGAGTATGACCTTCTGCTTGCGCTCCGGTTTGGCGGCGGTGGGAGAAAGCTCCAATACGGACAATCCCTTGGTGGTAGATGCATAAATTTTATCCTGGTGGATAAACAGGCTATTTACATCATCCGAGATCAATCCGTCGGCGGTATTTATGTTCCTGACAATTTCGTAATGCTTGTTGTTGTAGCGGACCACTGTGATTCCGCCGTTGGTACACAACCAAATCAGGTCCTTGTGCAGGTAAATGTTCCGGCAGATGAATCCGGAAAAGCCATCATCGACATCGATATGCTGAAATAATTTTTGGTCTCTGAGCATGATCAGTCCCTTGCCGTGGGTGGCTAAAATGATATCTCCATTGGGATGCTGGGCAAATTTGTTGATCCTGCAATCGAGTATTTCCTGGTCCGATGAAAGTCTTTCCAACTTGTTTTTATAAATGCTGATCAGGCCGCGGGCCGTGCTCATCAAAAGCCTTCCGTCACGGGTAATGAAATGCGAGAACCTTCTTTCGCGAAACAGGTCATTCGCAATCTGGGACAAGGATGCCGATGGTTCAGAAAATCCACCCATTTTATGTGAAAACCCAAAAAGAAGATGGTCCTGATCCAGATAGAATATTCCTTTTCCGGGCCCTGAGTTTCCGGCCTCGTCTGCGTAAAACTCTTTTGCTATGGAACCGTCCTTATGAAGGGTGAGTCTGCAACCTCCCTCATCCAGGATGAAATACATCTTTCCTGCAGCATCTTCTCCGATTTCCAGAACGCGGTTGTATATACGGGTTCCCCTATTTAAATCGATGTGTTTGGTTTCGCCCTCTTTTATGCGGCTGACCTGGCCATTGGAGTAACCAAACCAGATCGTTCCGTCTTTTTGGCAATGGCTGGACAGGATGTTTTCATTCTGCAGATGGTTGTTAAAGAATAGATTGGTTTGGTTGATGCCGCTGAGGGGGATTTTGGTAAGACCCGCTAGGCTGGAACATAACCAGGCATTGTCTGATTGGTCAAAGCATACGTTGGCCTGCATATTATTCAGGATCGGGTAGGACTTTGTGTAGCTGCCCCCTGATTTGAGATAAACGCAGTTATTATACCGGGAGTGGGTGATCCAGATGTTTTCAAAGACATCCATGTTTGCATTTTGGACCAGCATGGGTTCGGCAATGGACTTTTCGGACAGAAGGGTCTTACATCCATCCGGTGTCAACTCAAGCAGTCCACCATTGCGTAAGGCAAATGCTTTTTTTAAGTCCGCAGATAAAATGATCCGGTCATATTGGCTGGACTCATTGAGGAGCGGGGCAAGCTGAAAGCTGTTTCCGTTTAATGTCAGGATTTTTCCTTTTCTGCTGGCAAAATTAGCTTCCTGGTTCTGATCCAGCCACATTTTGATCAGGCAGTCACTTCTGTCAAACCAGTCCGGAACGGATAGCGCACTGACCTTGTTCATGGAATCCATGATCAAGATTTGGTGACAATCGCTTTCGGAGAAAAAGATCAGGTTTTTGTTCCGATCCTCGGTCATGTGCCGGATTCCGGTTTGAGCGGCAAGGTCTGTCAGGGTGGAATCGTTCCGTGAAGTGTAAAATTTATTTGATTGCCAGTAGCTTATTTTTCCGTAAAATGGTAGAAACCAGATCCTGCCTCTGGAATCGCTGTAAAGGTCCAGTATTTCGTTTTCACCCAGTCCGTGATTTGTGTTATAATTGGTAAATTTATTTCCATCAAAGCGGGAGACCCCGGCATCGGTACAGACCCAAAGGAAGCCTTCCCGATCCTGTATGGCGTTGTAGACGGTCTGGCTGGGCAGGCCATGAGATACGGTGTAGTTTGTTTTTTGGAATACCTCGGATTGACCGGATGATAAGCGGCTCCAGATTGTCAGGATATAAAGTATAATGATCCGATGGCATTGCATTGTACAAAAGTAAGTCTAAAATTGATGTTATAAAGGTATTGAAATTTGGGATAAAACGAATGATGTAGTTTAATAGTACTTTAGTACTAGAGATAAATCAACTTATACTTTCACAAATAGTGGATAGCTATTCATTATGTGAATGAAAGTAGTATCAAAATACTATTATAGGAACTCATGCTCTAAAAATATGACAATTTTACTATTTGTCAAAATGTTTTGACACTTCAATTTTGTCTTGTTAAATGGTATTAGCGATTTCTGCATTTTAACTTTGTAATGATTTGATTGAACTGTATTAAATTAATTAAATTATGAAATTATTACACTTATTTTTATCATGGTCAATTCAATTTATCAAATTACGCATGCTAAAAGAATAATTGTTATAAATAGTTGTGTTATATGTAATATTTACCTTCCAGAATATTTTAGTATATATAATATGAATAAGCCATTTTTATTTCTAATAATTGGATGGAATTGATTGTGATTAGAGAGAGAATGATCATGTATCAATTTAATATTTCAATTGAATAGTTAATTGACTCCTGATAAGGCGTCATTTGGAGTACCAATATATTAAGGGCACTGCGGATTTTAAATTTGAACTAGGTATAATTGGATATCAATTACAAGATATTACAGACAATTAATAAGTTTTCTATTTGCAAGTTGAAAGAGATTTGAAATATTCATTAAAACTATTTTCATCAATAGCATGAAAAATTCAAACGCATAGGCAAAAGTAAATGAAGAATAGGTGAATTTATTTGAAAGAATGTAATCCTTTTCATTGGTTGATTTACAGACAGACAACCAAAAAATGTCAGCTTGTAGGTGGTCAGACACTACGCATATTGCATCTGACATACACACAATAATTTAAATAAAATGAAAAAAGTAATTACTGTGGCATTCATTGCCATTTGTTTATTGACCGGATTATTATATTCTTGTCAAAAACCTTCGGAAACAATACCCACTTCAAAATCAGGCTTTGGCTTAAGTGAAATTAAATTGTCAAAGGAGATTATTGATCTAGATAATAAGGTATCGAGGAATTTGCAAACGCGAGCTAATTGGAGAAAAATTGCAGGTTATGCCGAGCATGATGGTGGTGCTGCCTGGGCGGTATATAAATGTACCTCAGGAATTGTAGGGCCTGGATATGGCGGAGCATTTGGTTTACTCGGTGGTATTTGTGGGTCGTTATACTATGGTTGGCAGCAAGGTGATTTTGGGAGGGTTTCCCCTTATAGTCCACCTTCAGATTTTGCAATTGAATTGGATAGTGATCTAAGCAATCCTGTGGCAGTTGGAGTCGCACACAATATTTTTATGTCAGAGTTAATAAGCAATCCTGAGATATCATTTTTAGATTATGAAAGTTTAATGTCAACGAGTTATAATTATTTGGTTAATAGGATTGCAGATCAATTTAATTTGGACGCTAGCGTAATAAGAGATAACTTTTCGTTGGCTCAATATATGAGTGTGGGTAAGGAATTTAGTTTTGAAGTGCCATTTAATATTCAACAAGAGATTGCTAAGGGAGCTAATGAAAATATTTTAAGCTACATGAGCGAATATGCTGTCAGGTTTCACGATCCAAACGTGACACTAGAAGATTTATTACTATATTCTGATCTATTCATAGAAGATGTGAAATCTCAAAGAGACTTTAATTCCATAGAAATATATAATATTATAGCAACGATCTCTGTATTTAAATATAGTTTAAAATTCTGGAGTAATGTTTAATTTTTTATTCTTATAAAGATTTTGTTTTATTAAAAGATTTAGAATATGTAATTGTCAAATTATTTCATTATCTTAATAGGTTGTTTCTTCTTTTCCAATAGTGATTTTCCACCATTGGAAAAGAAGACTCAATTATTATTTCGTATATTTATTCTAGAGTTACTTGTGGCATAATTTCAAATTAAAATTCTCAAATTGTCCTGTTCTGTTTTTTTTATATTTTTTACTTCAATTTATTTTCTATAATTTCCTATATCGTTTTGTGGTTTTATATTTAATTTCACACCTGTCCAAAATATTTTTTATAAATTAACATCCCCACTTTTGTTGGGCACCACTGAACATCTGCGATGTAGTTTTAATCGACAGCTCAATATGTGAAAGAGCTCGTTAGGGTATGGAGGAAGCCATGTAGTAGACCCTATTTTATCACTAGATTTCTTCAAAGATTCGTGCGGCTTTCGCCCTTGCTCACTTTTTGCATTGTCATGTCATACCCATCCATATGAGTGGATCGTTCACTAACGATCAATAGAAATTAACATGCCCGAATTTCGATAGGAAAAGCTATTTTAAATTTTAATAGCCGTAATGGTGGTTCAATATTAAATTAGCGATGCATTTTTTGTTTACACTTGTAAATTAATGTACAGATTTTCAATTAAAATTTATTTGTTACAGATCTGAATTTTTTAATTTCAAGTTTATTCTGTATGGACTTGAGTAGTCAATTACTAACTTACATATGTTTGTTCAATAATCCTTTTGATTTGTTCGATTTCTTTTATACCCAGACTTCCCAGTGTTTTGATGACTCTTTGTTTGTCAATGGTTCTGATCTGATCTATAGCAGCCATCCCTTTTGTTTGTTCGTAATGAATAAAAATTCTTGTAGGATACTTTTTGATGGTTGAAGTGATGGGAGCGATGACCAGGGTTCTCAAATAGTGATTCATCTCATTGGGTGAAATCACCACACAGGGTCTGGTTTTTCTGATCTCGCTACTCAGTGTAGGTTCGAGATTTGCCAATATGATTTCGTATTGGTTAAATTTCATTCCAAATTGGCCTCTTCGTTAAATACATCATCCATCAAAAGCTCATCATCTCCGTTATGATGCATTCCTTTAAATTTTTCATCCCAACTATTTCTTGGTTTGATGATGGGTTCTATGACGATGTAGTTTTTCTCCAAACGCAAATTGACCTCATCGCCGATGTCATATTTTTCCAATATGGTTTTACTCAGCCGAAGCCCTTTTGAATTCCCTATTTGGATAATTTTAGTTTGCACAGATCGTCAATTTGTCACAAAGTTTTTACAATGTAATCACATTCCCAAACTCCCCCCAAATTTTTATCAGAATAATGTTATTTTGTAATGTATTGAATAATAACGATATATAATTATAAAAATTTTGATGGTTGAGTACTTTCCCTACCTCGGCAGCAATTTCTCCCCCTCCAGGATTCCACACACCTTCTGCGCTTTTAGTTTCGCAAAATGGATGATGTTATCCCGGTTATCCGAAGTCAGACTTCTGGCGGTAGGAAACCGAACTTGCAAAGACTTCTTGCAGCCATAGGGGCAAGACTCGAACTTATTGAAGGACGACCAGGAAGCTTCAATGTACCGGTATCCGTTTTGCTCCACGGCCTTTTGAAGATCGCGGACCGACCGTGGGGTGATGTGCCCGAAGGGTAGGGCCGTGCCCATGCCCAGGAGGGAGAAGAGCTGGCTTCTGGCCTGCTGGTTTTTTGTGGCCTGATCCGGCGCGTCCGGATTTCCATTGCTTACATAGAGCACCACAATGGGATATCTTTTTTTATAATCGATGGAATCGCGGCTCAGGGTATCCAGGTAATGCTGCAGACGATTGTATATAAAGCTCAGTGTGTGCGCACCGCTGTTGTCACTGCCGCCCCCGTCCATAAACATGCCGATCTCATCCACCTGGCTGTAGGCAGAAAAGAACGGGAACAATTCGCTCAGGTTGCTGGCAGTGCCCAGCGCGATGTCATATTCTTGGTTGATGCAGGAATCTCTTTGTTTAAGTATAGAGATGAGGTCGATAGATTGGTTTTTGTCTGCTTCAAAATTAAATGATACGGGAGCCAGTGCATACTGCCGGGCGGTGGCCATGTGCGTGGTGTTGAAAAAATTGAGCGGGATGTCCAGGATGGGTTTGCCTGTTTTATCCAGCCAGAGGTCCTGGATGGGGAGGAAGTGGTAATTGGCAATCGTGATTTTTTTGTCAATATCAACCCTGCTTTCCTTGCTGCCGCGTATGCAGGGAGTCATATCTGTAGCTTCGGCAGACCTGCCTTCCAGCGCTCTGAGGTATGCCACATTTTCTTCTTCCTGAAGTCGCAGGTTGCGTCCGCTTCGCGTGGGCTTGTAGTGGAACTTGCGCACAAAGTCCAAAAAGAACAGGTCAAAGAGAGAGCCGCTGACAAAGTTGTTGGTGAAGAAATGATAGGCCAGCGATCCGGCTCTTTTATCTAATGCGCGGTCCATGCCCTGATCCCGGCATACGCGGTACCATTTGGACAGGAGGGATGCGCCTACCGAACTGCCGGACACGGTTGAGCTGGCAAAGGTTTGGCGCGAAAACTTTCCATCAGTAAGCCTGTCCATCTCCAGCATAAAAGAGGCATACCAGAGTCCGGCACGGCTGCCTCCGCCCTCTCCGGCGATCAGGTATATGGGCAATGAATCGCCTTGTGCAAAGCTGGATTCAAACAGGCTGTCCCGCTGCATAATCCATTGCTCCATAAACTGATCAAAATCCGGACTTTCAGAAACGAGTGAACAGTCCACCAGATGCACGCGATGGGGTTTGCTGGGTGGAAAATTCAGATACACCAGAATGCTCACGATTAACAGGAATACTAAAAACTGCTTAGAAGTCTCCAGGGTTTTGTACCAATAAGACAGCAGGTTAAACCATAGGATCAGACAGGCCATCATCTGGGTGAGGAGGGAAACCGAGGTGACGTAGGTCATGTCTCGGACCAGGGTAAATGCCAACATGAGCAGCAGGGATAAAATGAAAACCCAGCGATATAAAGCGTCACCTTGTTTTTTATTTTTTGCTATCCTTTGGACAAATTCCTTATTACTCTCGAGACCGTTGTTTTCTTTTATTTGTTTATCAAACTTTTCCTCCCATTTTAGAAACAGCACATGGCTGATTCCACCCAGCAGCAGCAGGCCATTGCCCAATACGATCAGCGCCCATTCCTCGCGGTCGCTTTTATCGTAAACAAATGTGTATGCGATCGGCAATAAAATGGCAGAGGCTGCTCCCAACAGGAGCAAATGGCAAAAACTGATCTTTCCATATCGGAGATGTACACTAAGAAGCAGTATAAGAATTCCTGCAATCAGCAATACGGGCCAATAAATCAAAGCAGGAATATGGCATCTTGTTTCAATCATGAAGAATGCCACTCCGTACACTACAAAGGGTGCCGTACTTAACATGCGGATAAAACCACCTGAAGTGCTGGTATCCTTGTTATTCATTGTTTTCTCCTCTGAGGATTGTGTTGCTCCAGTTTCTTCAATAACATCCGGATTGGAAGCAAATAAGGGTTTTTCTTGCCCCTGGTAAAACCGGGGAATGGCCCAGATGGCGTAGCTGGTAAATACCAGCATCAGCAAAAACCAGAGCACCCGCAGAAACATGTTTACACCTTCTGCTCCGTCATCAAAAACCATGTTGAGCAACAGGTCCTTGCCCTGAGGCATGCTCAGCAGAAGGACCACTGGTATAACCATCAGCAGGATGATGACCCCGTGCTTCCAAATCATCCGCAGGGTGTGCATGATTTCAGCACCCAGGCTTCGCCAGAGTGATTGGTCAATTTTTACTTCTGAAACATTTACCAAAGAATTGTAAACGGCCACACTTCTTTCGATATAGCCCAAGCTTTTGTCTTTGAAATTCTTTTCTCTCATAAGAAATTATTTAATCCGGATATTCTTATTGCTCAATTGGATTTGATCAACCACACGGGTTCTCCGAAGATCTGATTGAAGTCAAAGATCATCGGCTTTTCTGCGCCGATCTGATTGTGGTTTCGGTCGATGATCGCATTAAACTGGATGATGGAGAGACCTGCTGCAAATTCAGGGTGCGGAATAGTCCTCATCTCCACGATGGCTTCCAGGTTGAGCGTGGTTTTGCCCCGCCGCTTGATCAGTTTCTGACGGATGCATTTTTTGCATTCCTGTCCCGGTTTTTTGTGGCTGTTCTTGCCGGTATAGACCAGCGCGTATTCCGGTCGGAAGCTTTGTATTTTTGACTCGGATCCCTGCTTCAGGACCTTTTTCTCCTCGATGGATCCAAAGTATAGTTTGACCACTTCGTACCATTTTTGATCGTCCTCAAATTTTCCCTTGAAGCTGGCCATGATCATGGGCTCCCCGTTCTGAAACCGGGCTTGCGCGCCATCCCTTTTGGCGAGCCATACCTCAAAGCGATGAAACTTTTTGGGGCGGCTCTTGTCGGTATCCTCAAAAAACAGCGTGCTGCGGGTATGCTTGCTTTTCTCCGATAGCAGGATGCTCTCCTCCACATTGTTTTTGTAAAAGTAGAGGGACTTCATTTCCAGGGCATAGACGTCCATGCTGTCCGGAAATCCGGCCGGAAAATAGGGCTCCGGGGCATCTGCGGTCCGGGTGCGGATATCCTGTCTGATGTCGTGCACGAAGTATCGCGTGGCGCAACTGCCATGGAGCAGACAGAGCATGATCAGGATCTTATTTGACCTCAAAAGGCTTGTAATAACTGAATCCATAGTAGATGCGGTTGATGTCATTGTTTGGATGGATGGGGTCTCTCTTGAGTACGTGGATGATGTCTTGCAGGGCGAAGTACCGCTCGCGCTTGTGGTCCCGAAGCGAACCGATGACTCCCAGATTGGCCGACAGATCGCGGTCAAAGAAATACTTGATCCCGTAGGCGGAGGAGTTGTAGTTCATGGCCTGGGCCCTGGCCGTTCTGAAATTGAAGGCCGTCGATGTGGTGTCTTCGGGTTTGGTCTGGAAAAGGTCGTAGTCCTGCACGTCGGATCCAAAGACGCTGTTGAGCTCAAAGGCCAGCTTGTGGTATCCGGTGAACTGGTCAAAGGTGACTTCCATGCGGTTGAAATTATTTTGGGTATGAACGTAGATGCCTCCGCCCCCGGTCCACCAGCGGTCAAAACCATCTCCCAGCCCGCTGATGAGG
>CAYXKO010000034.1:0-12846 GCA_964465435.1 uncultured Saprospiraceae bacterium
AGAAAAGGCTGCGTTTTTGCCCACTTTTTGCGCGACAAAAAGTGGGAAAGTTAAAATACATAAATTATTTTGGACAGGTGTGAAAAATCAGTTAATTTATCTGCCCTCACAATTTGATCCTTCGTTCAATTTTCCTCAGCCATATGTGTGATCTTCAACCCAAGCAAATCCACTTATTTTTACCGGTGCGAAAAAACTATCTTTGGAGCACAGGTAGAAATTTGGCAAGCTGAAATTTTAAGCCTTGGAAAACCCACACCCATACTGGTCTGAATCGCCTGAAACGGTTCTGAAATCCCTGGGAACCCAAAAGGAGGGACTCTCTGCAGCCGAGGCCATGGCGCGATATAAGCCAGATCCGCCCAGACGCAAGGCCTGGCTGAGGGCGCTGGTCCTTTTTGCATCCCAATTCAAAAGTCCGGTCACTTTATTGCTGGTATTTGCCCTGAGCCTGTCCTCTGCAATGGGTGAGTACCGGGAAGCGGTCATCATACTGATCATCCTGGTGATTTCGGCGATCCTGAGCTTCATTCAGGAATACAGGGCCAACCGGGCGGCTGAAAAGCTGGGGGCCATGCTCAAGGCCAGGGCAGACGTCATTAGGGCTGGAAAGAGTCTGGATATCCTTGCCGAAGAAGTGGTCCCCGGCGATATCGTATTGTTACAGGCTGGAGACCTCGTTCCTGCCGACTCACTCATCCTGGATTCCGAAGACCTCTACGTCAACGAATCGGTACTGACCGGTGAATCCTATCCTGCTGAAAAGAAACCGGGCATCCTGCCTGCCGACACGCCCCTTGCCTCCCGGAAAAATTGCGTTTTCAACGGGACGAGTGTGATCAGCGGCATCGCCACCGTGGTCTCCGTGAAAACCGGAGCAGACTCCGAAATAGGCATCATTGAAAATGAGCTGACAAGAGCCAAACAAGCCACCGCATTTGAAAAAGGGATCAATCAGTTTGGCTATATGCTGATGAGGGTGGCCCTGGTCATTGCCCTGATCATCATGATCATCAACGTGCTATCCGGTCGCGAGACCGTGGATAGCATCCTGTTTGCCCTGGCACTGTCCGTAGGTCTGGCACCGGAGATGTTGCCCGCGATCGTGACCATCACCCTGTCCTTTGGAGCGGCCCGCATGGCCCGGAAGAAGGTCATCGTTAAAAAACTTTCCTCCATACAAAACCTGGGGTCGATCGACATACTCTGTGCTGACAAAACTGGCACGCTAACGGAAGGGGAGGTCCTCATTCACTCCTATGTATCTCCTTCCGGAGAACCAAGCGAAAAAGTAAGATTGTATGGTTATCTCAATGCCTGTTTCGAATCCGGCTACCCCAATCCCATGGATATTGCGATCCGCAAGGAAGTGCCCGGTGGTACCGAATCTTATCGCAAACTCGATGAGGTGCCCTATGATTTTATCCGAAAGAGACTGAGCATCGTAGTGGATCATCCTTCCGGACACATCATGATCACCAAGGGGGCTTTGAAAAATATCGCCGAGGTCTGCCACCAGGTGGAAATATCCCCGGGCCGAATTGAACCCATGGTCCTTCACAGGGAGCAGATCCTGGAACGGTTCAGCCATTTCAGCCGCGAAGGATTCCGTACGATCGGAGTCTGCTGTAAGGATGTGACCGATGATCCCGTCATCACCAAGGACGACGAATGCGACATGACCTTCCTCGGCTTCATCTTGCTTTACGACCCGCCCAGGGCAGAAGCAAAAAAGATGATCCAGGAATTGAAGCAAAAAGGAGTCCGGTTAAAGATCATCACCGGGGACAACGCACTGATTGCAGAAAAAATGGCGTCAGAACTGGGCATTTCTTCCACATCCATCCTGTCCGGCAAAGATCTGAACAGCATGAACGACGAAGCCCTCAGCGCCACCTTGCACCGGATACACATCTTTGCAGAGACCGAGCCCCTGCACAAGGAAAGGATCGTGCAGGTCCTTCAAAAAAAGGGACACGTCGTAGGCTATATCGGTGACGGGGTCAACGACGCATCCGCGCTCAGGATGGCGGATGTCGGCATCTCGGTACACAACGCAGTGGATGTCGCCAAGGAAGCGGCGGACATGATCCTAACGGAAAAAAACCTGGATGTCATCTCCGGGGGGATCACCGAAGGCAGAAAAACCTATCTGAATACGCTCAAGTACATTTTCATCACCATCAGCGCCAATTTTGGCAACATGTTCAGCATGGGCATCGGCTCTTTGCTGCTCCCGTTTTTTCCGCTGCTGCCCTCACAGATCCTGCTCACCAACTTCCTGTCAGACATACCCGCACTATCGATCTCGTCAGATCTCATCGACGAGGAAATGCTCCTGAAAAGCCAGAAATGGAACACCCGGCTCCTTCGAAACTTCATGATCGTTTTTGGGCTGTTCAGCTCGCTCTTTGACTTTATCACGTTCGGCGTACTGTATTGGTATTTCAAAACCGATTCCGAGACCTTCCGGACGGGTTGGTTTATCGAATCCGTTCTGACAGAAATCGCCATCCTGCTGGTGATCCGGACCCACAAGAATTTCCTTTCCAGCAAAATAGGCAAACCCGTCTGGATCTCATCGCTTGTGGTGGCTCTGTGCGTGCTGTCCATCCCTTACCTGCCCTTTATGTCAACCCTGGGCTTCACACCCCTTTCGCCAGAGATCATGATAGCCATTCTGACCATCGCCCTGCTGTACATGATCCTGGCAGAGATCACCAAGAGGATCCTGTTTTCAAAAATGGGATACCGATAATATGTTTGAGCCGGTCCACTATTTTATTAAATAATGAATCCTAAAAAATAGAGAGCCCGCCAGGAACCTGCAAAGAAATTATTGCGTTAAAAATAGTGGGTAAAGTGTTTTATCCGTCATTTTGGGAGGTTCTGTTTCACTATTTTCAAACGTGGAGGGGGTGGATAAAAACGATTTTTTTTTGTTCCATCCAAGTAAACCCGCAAAAAATGGAAACTATCCGCAAACCAGAAGAGAATATTCTTGAGGCCATTTACCACAGGAGGGCTGTGCGCAAATACCAGAACAGGCCGGTGGACCGCACGCTCATTGAAAAGATCCTGGATGCAGGCCGCATGGCCCCGTCGGCCATCAACAGGCAGCCCTGGCGGTTTCACGTCCTGGACGACCCGGACAGCATCCTGGTCCTGTCGGCTTCCATCCTGTCTTCCACCAGGTTTTCGATGCTTAAGGAGGGATTGAAGGAGGCCGTTTATACCCTCTTGCATCCCGGAAGTTTTCATCTGAAGGATGCACTGGAGTTTATCCGTTCGGACGATCCGATCTTTCATGGAGCTCCTGCGGTCATTTTCATTTCCTCACCGGCGGACAGCGAATGGGCCTGCCTGGATGTGGGCATGTGCGCACAAAACATGATGCTCGCGGCCTGGAGCATGGGCCTGGCCTCCTGCCCCGTGGGTCTGGCCAAGTATGTGGAAAAGACCGAACACTATCCCATCCTGAAAGTCCCCAAAGGACATCAGGTGAATCTTGCCCTGATCCTGGGATATCCCGATGAAGAACCGGAATTGCACGAAAGAAAAAAAGACAACGCTTACTGGATACCCCCCATTGATAAAATACATACCTGATCTTTAATCGCAATATTATGAAATCGTCAAGCTGGATTTTTTTATTCGCACTGGCCGGGTTGTTTCTGCTCTCTCAATGCAAGAAGGAAGAGGAAAACCCTGCGCCTTCCGATGTCTGGGATATCGACAAGGACGGGATTCCGAAAATCGTCGAACGTCACTATATGCCGACTGCGCCCATCCTGAGGATATCCAGATTCCGTTCTTCTGTCGGCCACGATTACTCAGATGCCTTCGAACACTGCCGCAGCATGAAACATTATTTCGAGCCCTTTCCACAGCTGGATTGGTCGCAGATCGACATTGTTTCTCCCGTCAAGGGCTCCATTACCCGGGTAGAAACGGAATGGGCAGGCACTAAGCTGGAAATCGCATCAGAAAAATATCCTGCTTTCCGCTTTGCCATTTTCCATGTCAATCCTGCCCGGACTTTTCAAATCGGGGATCCGGTGAAAGCAGGAGAAACCCTGGGCAAACACATCGGCAATCAGACCTATTCCGACATATCGGTGATCGTCAACGACCCTACCCGGCAGGGCAGGTTTGTTTCCTATTTTGAGCTACTTCCCGACAGCCTTTTTGAGGATTTTGTATCCCGGGGCGTCCCGACGAGATCCGCTCTTATCATTTCCAGGGAAGAAAGAGATGCCCATCCGCTCAGCTGCCAGGGAGACACATTTACCTCTCCGGACAGCCTGCAGATCTGGGTGGAATTGAAATAATGAAAGCTGCAAACCATTAATGATCCTATGAAAAAAATTGAAACAGAAATTCTCATAGAAGCAAGTCCTCAAACGGTATGGGAGGTACTCATGGATTTCAGCCGGTATCCCGAGTGGAATCCCTTCATCCGGTCCATCAGCGGTTCGGCAAAGGAAGGAGAAATGCTGCAGGTGCGCATCGTACCTCCGGGATCCCGGGGCATGGAATTCAAACCCAGGGTATTAAAGCAGGATCCCTGTTTTGAATTCAGGTGGAAGGGTAAATTTCTGATCCCGGGTCTGTTTGACGGGGAGCATTACTTCAGGCTCCTCTCCGTATCCGGCCACTCCACCCGATTGATCCATGGGGAGGTCTTTAACGGGATCTTGTTGCCATTATTGAAATACAGTCTGCAAAAGACCGAACAAGGTTTTCAGATGATGAATCTGGCCCTGAAAATGAGGATCGAGAAGGAAAATAGTTGATTTATTTATATAAAATGGGTTTTTACTTTTTGAAAAAGAAATGATCAACCATAGGAGTCCATGAATTAAATCCAAATGGATAGGACAGATTTATTGCCAAATATTTGCATTGGTAATAAAGGAAAGCGGATACGAAACTCATCACAAATTAAATCGTTACGACTTAGTTTAAGTACAAATTAAGATCACGGCAAGCGGTAGCGGGAAATCATCGATGTAAAGTGAATCAAAATAAAATCCACTTCCTCTCAAAAAGCAATTGCGACCACGGGATGATGCCTGAATTTTTCCATCCAGAAAAAATCAATCAATACAAATGCTCGCGTTGAAAGGCAATTTTATCAGCCCAAGTATCAGAATTGCCCTAATTTTACCATACAGTTCCAATCTGTGAAAAAAAACAAGGCATTAATCTACAAGCAGATACTTATTAGCATTGCCATTATCGCAATAGTTTCTTTTATCTGCCTGTTCTTACGGGAGAACCTGGGTTACCAGATCACCGCGATCATATTTTTGGCCACGGTTTCAATACTGGCTATTCAGTTTGACATAGTCCCGGTTCTCATCTCATCCGTACTCAGTGGCATGGCATTGAATTTCCTGTTCATTCCACCTTATTACACCTTGCATATTGAGAATTCAAACGACATTTTACTTTTTTCGATCTATCTTGCTGTGGCCCTGGTAAGCTCCGTCCTATCTGCCAAAATCCGTAAGGAAGAAAGAAAATCCAGGCTCAGAGAAGAACAAAAAAACTCCATAAAGCTTTTCAACACCCTTCTCAATTCACTTTCTCACGAACTGCGTACACCGATATCTGCTATCGTTGCATCCGTGGATGGACTTCGGGATCAAAAAGACCATGGATCGGATGCCACCCGTGAAGAATTGCTGGAACAGATTGATATTGCCTGTCAACGTTTGAATCGTGAAGTAGGAAATCTGTTAAGCATGAGCAGATTTGAAAGCGGCTTGCTCCGTCCAAAATATGAGTGGACAGACATCAACGACCTGATTTACTCGACCATCCGAAAATTACCGGAACACGATCAAAAAATACAATTCGATTCGACCGCTGATTTACCTCTTTGTCTTACGGACGGAGGCATCCTGGAACAAATATTGCAGAATCTTCTTATAAATGCCATAACCCATACTCCGCCTCACAGTAAAGTAGAAATTACTTGCGACTGGAAAAATGAGCAGCTATTCCTAACCGTTGAGGACGATGGACCAGGCGTGGCAGAAGATCAATTAAATGAGATCTTTCAAAAATTTTACAAGCTCCCACAGGCCGGATCATTGGGTACCGGTCTTGGACTCTCCATAGTAAGAGCTTTTACCGAGGCCTTGCGGGGAAATGTGATCGCAGAAAACCGAAACGAAGGAGGGCTTCGCATGCGCCTAAACATACCGATGGAAGCCAGTTATATGAATCAACTGAATTATGAATAGGGCGACAATACTCGTAATCGATGACGAGGTTCAGATTTTAAAACTTTTGAAAATCAATTTGGAGAACCAGGATTATCGGGTGATCACTGCGGATACCGCCCGAATGGGTTTGATGATGGCTGAAAATCATGCTCCCGATATGATTTTACTGGATTTGGGACTTCCCGATCTCAGCGGACACCAGGTACTTCAGGAATTGAAAAAATGGTACCAAAAACCGGTCCTGATCCTGTCCGTGGTGAATCAGGAAGAAGATATAGTTTCAGCCCTGGATCAGGGAGCCTCCGATTATCTCACCAAACCCTTCCGTACAGCTGAACTGCTTGCACGGATCAGAGCGGCGCTTCGCCAGAGCAATTTGATCCCGGTGCCTGATTGCAGTCGGTTTGGAGATCTGGAAATCTGCCTGGAGGCAAGAACCGTACACAAACAAGATGAGGCCATAAAACTCACAAACACAGAGTTTAATCTCCTCAGTCTTTTCGTACGCAACCATGGCAGGGTGTTGACGCATCATTATATTCTCAGGGAAATATGGGGCCTGAATGCACAAAATGAAACTCAGTACCTCAGGGTGTTCGTTGGCACACTGCGCAAAAAAATCGAATCTAACCCAAACGAACCCAACCATATCATTACAGAAACCGGTGTGGGATATCGGTTTCAATAATCTTTATATTTTCTTTATATCCTTGCCCCACTTCTTTATCACAAAATGATTTCCGCCTCGCGAGCTTTGCGCCAACAACACATTCCCTATGGAAAGCAAGCTCTCCGGTCATTTCACGAGCAAGGTCACCCTGGGCACCATACTCGTGGCACTTGGAATCATCTACGGCGATATCGGCACCAGTCCCCTTTATGCCCTGAAGGCCGTCATCGGGAACCGACCTGTAGAGGAAATATTGATATACGGGGGAGTATCAGCTATTTTCTGGACCCTCGTGATCCAAACCTCTGTAAAATACATCTGGATCACCCTGCAGGCTGACAACGAAGGCGAGGGCGGCATTTTTTCCTTGTATGCACTGATCCGAAGATTCGGCAAAAAATGGGCCATCCCGGCCATGCTGGGAGCGACGACCCTGCTCGCCGACGGCATGATCACACCACCGATCTCAGTAACCTCAGCCATCGAAGGATTGGGCAATGTAAGCGGATTGGAACACATCTTCGTAGCCGGCAGCCGGGTAACCATTACCGTTGTGATCCTGATTTTGTCCATACTATTTTTTTTTCAGAGGTTCGGAACACAAGCGATTGGGAAATCTTTTGGCCCGATCATGAGCATCTGGTTTGCCATGCTCTTTGTCGTTGGTTTCAGCCAGATATTTTTACATCCTGGCATCCTGAGAGCCCTTAACCCTGTTTATGCCTATCAATTATTATCGCAATACCCCAAAGGATTCTGGCTCCTGGGCTCTGTATTCCTCTGCACCACCGGTGCTGAGGCACTCTATTCCGATCTGGGACATTGCGGTATCCGCAACATCAGGATCAGCTGGATCTTCGTCAAAGCAAGCCTGGTGGTCAATTACCTGGGTCAGGCTGCCTGGCTTATGAACCAGGATATCACCGCACTGAATGGAAGAAATCCCTTTTTCGAAATGATCCCACACTGGTTTCTGATCCCATCCGTGTTCATTGCCACTGCCGCCACCATCATCGCCTCACAAGCCCTGATCAGCGGTAGTTTTACGCTTATCAACGAGGCGATGAACCTCAATTTCTGGCCGAGGGTGGCCGTGAGACAGCCTACGGAAAGCAAGGGGCAGATCTACATCCCCAGCATCAACATCGTGCTATGGCTCGGCTGTCTGCTCATGGTCATTTACTTCAGATCGTCAGAGCACATGGAGGCCGCCTACGGTTTTTTTATCACGCTTACCATGCTGATGACCACCATTCTTTTAGGCGCCTACCTCAGCTATGTACGAAAATGGAAACAGATCTACGTAATTCCTCTAGCCGGCCTGTTCTTTGTGGTTGAACTTTCCTTCTTCACAGCCAATATCGTGAAATTAAAAGAAAGCTGGTTCGTCCTGTTGATCGCCACCGCCATTTTTATGGTCATGTTCATTTGGAATCAGGCCCGCAGGATAAACAACCGGTTTACCAAATTTGTGGAATTGGGAAAATACAGCAATACCTTGAACATGCTTAGCCAGGACGATGAAATCCCAAAATTTGCCACACATCTCATTTACCTCACCAAGGCTGACAGAAGGCATCAGATCGAGGAAAAAATAATCAATTCCATACTCTCAAAAAAGCCCAAGCGGGCTGATGTATACTGGTTTTTACACATTCACAGGACAAACAGCCCTTATGATCTAAATTACAATGTAACAGAACTGCTCGACGACAAAATCATCAAGATCAACATAAACGTTGGTTTTCGCATTCAACCCAGGTCCGAGCTTTACTTCAAGCGAATTGTGCAGGACCTGGTTGCCAATCGCGAACTCAACCTGCATATCCGCCCGGACGGTTCCACCAGGTACAACAACGAACCAGATTTCAAATTCGTCGTGATCGAAAAATTTCTTTCAGTAGAAAATGAATTCACCCTGAGAGACGGACTTCTGCTCAACAGCTACTTCTTTCTGAAAAGCCTGGGCCAAAGAGATGAACAAGCATTCGGTCTGGACAAAAGTGATGTCGTAGTAGAACAGATACCCCTCGTCTATCAACCCGCAAGTATTTCAGAACTGAAAAGAGAAAACCCCGATCCAGCCAACATATCCTAAACTTATGCATTCAGAAATTGAATTCACCAGTCTGGATACTTTACTTTCATTCTCCGGAAAGAAAGTGATCATCCGCAAAAGATCAGGTGAGTTTCACAAAGGCATCATAGGTGGTTTCTTTCTGGAAAATCCCAATCAAGCAAACTCACCGGTATTTGCCATCTGGCTCACTCCTCCATTCTTGAACCTGAATCCTGGAGCAGATAGCCTGGGAAATCAGGAAGGCACGAAACTAAGCACCCGGGATATTATAAAAATTGAAGTGATGCTTTGATAGAGTAATTGGCGAGACTCTATGACTCATTAAACCTGCATCCGATCAAATTCAGAACCATCAAAAGAAAATAATTCAATTAAAAGGAAACACGATCCTCAATTACCTATTGAAGGGATGAATTTACAGGCACTGAAAAATAAATATTTAAGCGCAAGGATGAATTTTCTAAATTGATTATTATAAAATATTTTTTGAGGGATAAGAATTCTGGTTCTTAGGCTTATGTTGAAAATAATTCGGATCAAATTAATTAGGATTCCTGAAACGTCCATTAATTTT
The DNA here is from genome assembly GCA_964465435.1 of uncultured Saprospiraceae bacterium. GTDB lineage: Bacteria > Bacteroidota > Bacteroidia > Chitinophagales > Saprospiraceae > Vicinibacter. The sequence goes on from CAYXKO010000034.1 coordinate 9,561, forward strand.
ACCGTATAAATTCAGCGCAATTATTAAACCACCACTTAATTAATTGGAAGTGCCATGCAATTTCCCAACGACCTGTATTCCTACCTGCGACTTTTTCACGACATCCCCCCGGAGGATTTCCATTTGTTGCAAGCCTCATTAAAAGAGATCAGCTTTCCCAAGGGAGCCTTGCTCGTAAAACCCGGAGAGGTACAGGACAAAATGTACTTCATCAAAAGCGGCACCCAGATGTCCTACCTGGAAACCGACAGCCATACACACGTGATCGCTTTCACCTATGCCCCCAATCCCTGCGCGGTACCGGAGTCCTTCACCCTGCAACAGCCTTCCCCGTATTACCTGCAGTGCCTTAGCGCCAGCACCATGGACTGGATCAGCCACGACGATCTTCAATCCCTGTTTGACCGGTCTCAGCCCCTGGAAAGGCTTTTTCGCAAAATGTGCGAGCAGATGCTGTCCGGTCTGATCCGACGGCACTTAGAATTGCACGCACTTTCCATGGAGGAGCGATTTCTCGGTTTTTGCAGGCGGAGTCCCCAATTGTTGCACGAGGTGCTACACAAGTACCTGGCATCCTATCTAAACATAGATCCCACCAATTTCAGCAAACTGTTCAACCAGGTCCGGATCTGAGCTTGGTCTGCACCAAGTTCGCATTTTTGAAAAGAGCTGATCTTTGTCCAAAATCTAAAGAATGAAACCAGACTGGCTGGACCAGCAGGAATATCCCTTTGAGCCCCGTTATTTTGAGCTTGCCGGGGCCCGGATGCACTACCTGGACGAGGGTCAGGGAGAGACCATCCTGTTCGTGCACGGTACTCCCTCCTGGAGCTTTGATTTCCGAAAGCAGATCGCCGTACTGCGCGATCATTTTCGTTGCCTGGCTGTGGATCATGTCGGATTCGGCCTGTCCGACAAACCAGAACACTACGACTACGGCACCCAAAACCACAGCCGTACCCTTGGGCAGTTTGCCCTGGCCAAAGACCTGCACGACCTGACCCTGGTGGTGCATGATTTTGGAGGTCCCATCGGACTGAACTTTGCCCTGATGCATCCGGAGCGGATCAAGCGGCTTGTCATCCTCAACAGCTGGATGTGGAGCAGCCTTCGGGACCCGGACTACCAAAAGCTTGCCAGGGTGCTCAGAAGCCCGCTGCTGCCGTTTTTATACCGGTGGTTCAACTTCTCCCCCAGGTTCGTCCTGCCTGCGTCCTATGGGCCTGTCAAGCCTGAATCCGGAATATTGAGGCATTATACCGCCCCCTTTTCAAAAAGGTCGGAAAGAGAAGGCCCGCTTGCCTTTGCCCGATCCCTGCTGCAAGACCAGGACTGGTTTGAAAGCCTGTGGTCGCAAAAGGAAAAGATCTCACAAAAACCGACCCTGCTCATCTGGGGCATGCAGGACCCGGTGATCCGGCCGATCCATCTGGAAAAATTTGAAAGTGGTTTTCCCAACCACCGCACCATCAAACTGGATGCCTGCGGACATTTTCCTCAGGAAGAAAAATCCGGGCAAGTCACTCAAGCCATAAAAGATTTCATGCAAGAATAATGCTGCAGCAGTATCCACTGTCATCCACTCCGGGCCCAGGATGAAAAAATTGTCTGCGCAGCGGATCTTGACTTTGTCCAAACCGGCTATCTTGGCTACAAATTTCACCTCATGAAAATAGCCTATATACTGATCGTGGTGGCACATGGCCTGATACACCTGATCGGATTCCTCAAATCCCAGGGAATGATGGATCCCAAAGAACTTAGCATGAGCATTTCCAGGGGCTGGGGCTTTCTATGGCTGGCCGCTTTTTTATCCATAATCCTGTATGCGGGCAGCTGCGTGGTCCAGCCGAAATGGTCCTGGGCATTTGGATTCATTGGCCTGGTCATCTCGCAATATCTGATCTTCCATTACTGGCAGGACGCAAAATTTGGAAGTCTTCCCAACTTACTCATCCTTCTGGTTTCCCTATGCTCCTGGGGAAACTGGCGTTTCGACCAAAAGACCGAAACCCTGAAAGAAAAACTCTTACTCAGCTCAAAAGCGCCTCCCCTGAGCAATCCTGTGGATTCATTGCCCCCGATCGTGCAGCTTTGGTTACAGAAATCCGGAGCTCTGGATCAACCCGGCGGAAAAAACCTGTACCTGACCCAGGATTTTAAACTAAAGATGACTCCCGGACAAAAAGAATGGTACAGCGCAAGGGCCGAGCAATGGTTCAACACCGCAGATCCGGGGTTTATATGGACACTGGATATGGAAATGATGCCCCTCGTCAACATTCGCGGCAGAGACCGTTTTTACGAAGGCAGGGGTGAAATGCTGATCAGCCTGTTTTCCTTGTTTCCCATGGTCCATGCGGTCCAAAACCCTAAATTGGACGAGGGCAGCCTGCAAAGGTACCTGGGAGAGACGGTCTGGTGTCCTTCGTCTGTATTGAGTCCCTACATCCGGTGGGAGGCAATCGATTCCACCCGTGCCAGGGCGATCATGGAATACAAGGGTACGCGGGGAGAAGGCATTTTTCATTTCAGCCCCGAAGGAGAGTTCTTGCAATTTACGGCCCAGCGCTACATGGGCAGCGATGAAAAAGCAGAAAAAAAGGAATGGATCATTGAGGCCATTGAGTCAGCCGAAATGAAGGGTATCCGGATTCCGGTCCTTTGTCGCGCCACCTGGAAACTAGATGCCGGGGACTGGACCTGGGCTGAGATCCGGGTCCGCGAAATAAACCGCGATTACAAATCGGAACAATAACAATACCGGGCCGCCGAACGCGGATTGTCTGCCTTTGATATCCAAGTTTTCTGGTGCATTTTTAAACCCGCATCTGAGCTTCAGGTCTATCTTTGCCGCTGAAGCAGATGAATTATGGCTGACCCATCCGAACAAATCAAGACAAATACCCACGAAGACCTTGGACTGGACAGGTCCGTACAAAAGGGCAGACAGAGGACCATCAACCCGGATGGCAGTTTCAACCTCCTGCGCTTAGGAGGTGACCTGATGGGCATTCGCAATATTTACTTCTGGGTGATTTCCACTTCCTGGACCCATTACTGGCTGTCCATCCTGGCTTATTACATTGTCATGAACGTATTATTTGCCACCGGTTACTTCATGATCGGAGTGGACCAGCTCAATGGCATACCGGATACCACAGCTGCCAAACAATGGCTGTATTGCTTTTTCTTTTCCTCCCAGTCCTTCACCACGGTGGGATATGGCGGCATTCATCCCGTTGGTGTGGGAGCCAGCATTCTCGCTGTGGTGGAAGCGTTCACG
>CAYXKO010000035.1:0-12703 GCA_964465435.1 uncultured Saprospiraceae bacterium
ACCGGTGTCTGAGCCCTGAGCGCATGCCCGATGGCGAGACAACAAATCAGTGCAGAGTAAATAGATCTTAGAAATTTCATCTTCGAAGTTTAATAGAATTTTATAATAGAAGTGTCGGTTTTCACAATTGGCCATCGCCGTTCATTCCTGCCTCTTTTCAAATTGTAAAATTTTCAGGAAGTGTTTTTGCAATCGCGATTAATATTCGGTTTGAAATTCAGACAGAATGATTGATGAGACCAGATTTCTTTTATCTGTTATTGGTCGGGATGGATCAATGCATTTCAATATCCATCTTTTTGGTGGGTGTACCCAGCAAATAGGTAAAACCGACATTGATGGAATAGTCTGCAAAGGCAGCATCCCCGATGACTTTTGTACCTGTATCCTTTGAACGCTGGATGTCTGACTGGTTTTGCACCCTGTTTCTTTCCATCGCGATGGGAACTGCGGCAAAAACATTCAGGGATCCGATCTGGTAGGATACGGAGGGTTCCAATGCCACGATGTAGCCAGGACGTCTGAATCCATCGCTCTGTCCAACGAGGTCTTTGCTCGGTATCCCTTCCAGGCGAGCGCCGGCACCCAGTGTCATTTTCTTGTAGATAAAGTTGGCTCCGATTCTGGCAAAGTACTGGTCTGCCACGCTCATGACGGCTGTTTTGTATTTAAGAGCGGTAGCACTGGGTGTGCCTCCGCGTGCAGTGGATACACCATTGTGGTTGCGTGGATTGATCAGATAAAAGGCATTGCCATAAAATCCAAGGTACTTGTTCAGGTTAAGAAAGACATTTAGCTCACCGGTAAGACCGGTTCCTCCATCGCCCGGCTGTATGGACTGGTCCACCGGACCCAAGGAGCGCGTGGAATCGTTTTTAAAGAAATAGTCCATGTAGTCGTACTGACCCGTAGGCAACTTGACGCCCAGTCCCAATTGAACATTTCCTTTGCTGCCAGGACGCAGTAACCAAAATGAAGTGGTGACCCTCAGGTCTCCCACCCCTGTGGCAGAGGTGAAATGACGGGTCTTTCCATCGTGCTCGTATAGTGAAGACCTTGAAGTGGACTGAAACGGAAGGCTGAATGAGATCGACCATCTTTCGCTGAGGAATCTGGTGACGCCCAGATCCAGGAAGTTGGTGTAGTTCCTTACATCGGATCCCTCGGCTACGCGGTTTTCCTCTTCCTCCCTGCCACGGAAATGACGAAAGGATTTAAAGTTCCGGTAGGAGGCATTGATCTGCCAGCCGCTGCCGGGTTGGCCGGCCTGAGACGTCAGTCCACAGGATCCCCCTGCACCGCGGATGGCAACACAGCCCTGGGCATCCAGATGGTTCATCATGGAGATGGTACAAACGGCCATCAGAAGTGCAGTAATGATTTTTTTCATGAGATTTTGGTTAAAAGGTTCGTGACTTTAATAAGAGCGCACAAAACTAAGCCTGGCCGGGGCGGAACAGAGTACGATGTTATGAAACGGGCTTTTGAAAGGATGAAATGGGAAAATTAATCCACAAAAATGGAAGGGGAGTGTTCTTGGAGGAAGAAGGAAGAGTGTAGTGGAGCAGCGTTAACCGGGGTGCCGTGGCCGGAATGCAGAAGCCAGGCCCGTCTTTCTATCTGGTATAAATGAGTTTGACCAGGGTGTCTGCCTGAAACAAGCCGTGGTGTTGCAAAGAGCCGGCAGTATCGTAATGGTATTGGTCGCCCTCCAGTTTTCCGTTTTCAAAATGATTCACCTGGAACAATTGGCCATTGGAATGCCAGATGCTGTCCCATCCGATCTGCTTGCCCGCCTTGAAATACTGGACCTCTCTTAGTTTTCCATCGGGATAATAAAATTCCGTCTTACCCTCCTGGAGGTCGTTGGAGAATCGGATGATCCCTTTCAGATTGCCATCTTTGTAATACCACTCGCACGGGCCTTCCCTTTTTCCGTCGACCAGGCTATATTTTTTTTCGGGTTCTCCGGAGCTGTAATATTCGTACTCTTCCCGTATGGGTGTGCTGGAATCACTGCGATTTTTGCAGGTGTACATTATACTTGATGAGATGAGGAACAACAGCAACGCTGCCGGGCGAAAAACTACTGGCTTCATGGTGGAGGTTTGGTATTATTAACTGAAATCTCTGACTGAAGTTTATTCAAACAGAAAAGTATTCCTGATAAATCCTGAGGCATCCTTGCGGTGAGCACTCAGAGGGTATCAGCAATAAATTTTAAATCAAAAAAAAACCACCTGCCCGAAGACAGGTGGCTGTAAAATTTGATATAACAAAGACAATATTTAATGAATCCGGATGCCTTTGAACCAGATTCTTTTATCCTTTCCAGGGCAGTCTGGTATTGACCAGCGTACCGATCCAGGTTCCGAAGCGGACACCCTCATCACAGTCCATCCGCCAGTGTACGCCCAATGGAACGCGAGACCAGGCATTTTCCTGAGCCATCTCAAAAAAGCTGTTGAAAGACCTTGGGTTGCCATTAAATTCCCTGCGTCCTTCGTGGCATTTGTCGGTCATGGCGTAGCGGTATCCGAAAATGCTGGCAAGCGCCTCAGCTCCGGCAGCTCCCATGGTGGAGTGTCCTGATGGGTAAGCAGGGAATGGAGGGCTGAATCCCTCCCAATCGGGTTCTGCCCAATAGAGAGAAGTTTTCCAATCCGGGTCGATGTATTTGTTGATGTAGGTCACAGGGCGCTCTACGTTATAGGCAAACTTGGAGTACCAGGCACCTACAGCGGACTCATGCAAGGCAATGCCCACTTTGGCATTCATGACCAGTGCGATTTCCAGGTTGCTGTTTTCGAGCTTGAGCACCTGATTGCCAATGGCCAGCCATCTTGGGCCGGGGCTGAAGGTCTGACCGAGCAGGTCATCGCTCCAGAATTCGCCTACCCACTGGTCTTCATCGGTTTCCAATGGATTGTTGCGCGTATAAACCTCCCAGGCCTGGCCGTAGTAAGGAGAGGCTTTGTCTGTGCTGTACTTCAATGGCCTGCGGCAGGTCTTTTCCGCTGTGCCCCTCAGGACGAAGGTGCGGCATCCGCCATAAATTCCGCCCATGGGCTGGTTGGGTCCCGGAGGGGTAGGTCTCCAGTCGCCTTCATTCTTGTAAGCTGTTGCCCAGTCATAACCCTGGAATGGGTTTTTGTAGTGCTGAAAAGCTACCGGGTCTGTGGTAAACCAGCTGTATACGGCATCAGCAACCTCGGTTCCCCTTTTGATCGAACGATCGAAAACCTCCTGAGACACTTCCCTTCTGTATTGGGTGTTCAGGCGGGCAAAAAGCTGGGACATCCAGGATTTGTGCTCTACGGTCTGGTCGGCAAAATACCTGGGCATCATGTAGTTGTACACGGCGTTGACGACAGTTGGCCAGTGATACTCCTTGCCGTTCTCTATTGCCGGGAGGCTAATTTCCGGGAAATAGGAGGCGATGGACTTGTACTCGGAAAATCCGGGTGCGCAGGCTTCATAGGCGGCAAAACCCATGTAGCCCAGGGCTGTGGGCGCCGGGCCGGGGCGGTAACCGGCGGCATAACGCTCGATTTTCAAAAACACCTCGTTCCATTCCCAGGCGACATCGTTGGGGTAGGAGCTTACCAGGTTCTCTGAATTGCTTTTGTTTTCATCCTTGTTACATCCCGGTGCGAAGACCGCCAGTAACAGCAGGGGAAGTAGTAGTTTTAAATTTTTCATAGGTTTTATTTTTTTCGGGGGCAAAGGTATGGGGAGGGCTTCTCGTTGTAAAGCCCCAAAAATTAAAAAGTAATTAAAAAGAGTTTTTGAAAAATAACTTAAGTTATTGATAAACAATTGAATGTGATATTAATATTATTAAAACTGGATTTAGGCCCTCGTTCCATCCTCCCCTTGCAATGTCCTTTGGGATTAACTTTACCTTACTAACTGACACAATTCCACAATACTCCTCTGATTGAAAATCCTGGTCGTCGAAGATGAATTAAAGCTCTCACAGTCCATTCGCAAGGGTTTGGAAGAGAATGAACTGGCCTGTGATGTGGTGGCCGATGGCCAGACAGCCCTGGACCTGGCACTGAATCAGTCCTATGCGGTCATCGTCAGCGATGTCCTGCTGCCGGGCATGTCGGGTTTTGAGCTCGTACGCAAAATCCGGAAGGCCGGTATTCACACACCGCTCATCTTTCTCACCGCCCTCGGTCAAATGGAGGACAAGACCGTCGGATTTGAGGCCGGCGCCGACGATTACCTGGTCAAGCCTTTTGAGTTCAGGGAGTTGTTGCTGAGGATCCGGGCGCTGGCCAGGCGCCCCTTTGACAGCACGACCACGGCGGTCAAGGTGTTTTCCCAATCGGACCTCGAGGTGAATTACAGGACGAAATCAGTTTTCCGCCAGAAGACCGGCCACAGATTTAATCTGACTCCCAAGGAATTTGCCTTGCTGGATTATTTCATCAGAAACCCGGAACGCATCATTTCCAAGGAAGAGCTGTGCGAGAAGGTCTGGGATATTGATTTTGACACCGGCACCAATATTGTGGAAGTGTACATCAACTTTCTCAGGAGAAAAATCGACCGGGATCACGAGATCAAGCTGATCCACACCGTTTACAAGACAGGCTATATCTTTAGGGCGGAATAGATGCAAATAAAAACCAGGCTGACCGTTCAGTATTTCGTGCTTTTCGCCGTGATACTGGGATTTTCGCTGACCTTCTTTTACTCAAAATATCAGGAGATCCTGGTCCGGGATGCGATTTACAATCTCCGGGTCCAGACCTCCGGATTGCTGGATCGGACCCTCTCGGGCCCCGGCAAGGATGGATTGAACCGCATCGCACGGGACAGCAGCCTGATGCCCTTTGGGGTCTCGGTGGAGATCTATGATTCCAAATTCACGAAAATATATTCCCTCAGCTCCATTCCCATCCAAGTGGATTATCAGGACCTGCTTGAGCTGATGGATAACTCCGAATGGTCCCGTGTAAGCCGCAACAACACCATCACACTGGGCTTTCTCAAAAAGGATAAAAGAGGAGAACAATATTTCATCATTGCGGGCAGGAAGCTGGGAGGACAGGAATTCCTTGAGATCCGGAACCTGCTGTTGCTCACTTTTTTCATCGGTTTGCTGGTGGCTGCACTGGGAGGGTTCTGGTACACCCTGCAGGCGCTTAAGCCTTTTAAGAAGGTCATGGAGCAGGTGGATAATATCCTGCCCTCCAGGCTGGACTACAGACTCAGGGAAGTCGGCGACAACGACGAGATCAGTCAGCTGGTCCTGACCTTTAACCGGATGCTGGACCGGATCCAGGAGGCGTTTGAATATCAAAAGCATTTTACGGCCAATGTGGCCCATGAGCTAAAAAATCCAATCTCCATCATGAGTGCCCAGCTGGATGTGCTGCTGCAGCAGGAGAACCGGACCGGTGAGGATTACAGGCAGGCGCTAAAATCCGTATTGAGGGATTGCTACAGGCTCAGCGATATAACCGACAACCTGCTCCAACTGTCCCGGATTTTTTCGGACAGCGGCAAAATGATCACCTCTCCCTGGCGGATCGAGGAGCTTTTGCTGGAGTCCCGGGGTTTGCTCCTCCGATCCAATCCGGACTACAAAATAATCATCCGGTACATCGGCGACCCCTCGTCCGAGGAACAGCTGTTCATCGAGGGCAACAAGTCTCTGCTGAAATCCGCCTTCATGAACATCATGGACAACTGCTGTAAGTACTCCAGCGACCAGACCGTGGAGATCAAGCTGATATTTGAAGAGGACGGCAGACGCATCATTGACATGAGCGACCACGGGCCCGGAATGAATGAGGAGGATATTCCTTTGATTTTCAAACCATTCTACAGGGATCCCAAGACCCAGCACAAACAAGGGTCCGGAATCGGGCTGACCCTGGTGGACTCGGTCATGCGTCTGCATCACATTGAAATCGAGGTACTTTCAGAAAAGGACAAGGGCACCACCTTCAGATTAATATTGCCCCGGACAGAAGCAAAATAGCTATATTTGCGACCGATTTCATGCTGACCCGCAAAATATACCTGATTCTTATTCCAACATTCCTAATTACTATGGGGCTGTTGGTATATGGTGTTTATTTCACCGATGCCAAACGAGAGCAAATGTTGGAGGACTGGGGTAAGCTGATCCTTGAATTGGAGAGAAATACTGCCGGATACAGACCTCCTGTTGCGGCCAGAATGTACGCCTATATCAACCTGGGGGCCTATATGGCAGGTACCGGAGCAGGAGACCCCCAGGATGCCCTGTGCACCCTTCAGGAGTCGATGCATTCAGGACTGGTCGATGACTCGGGCCTGGACGCAGGATTGGCTGTAAACAGCTGTCTGGCTCGTTTGTGCGAGTTGTTTTTTACAACAGCTCCCCCTGACCAGATCCGGCTGATCAAAGAGCTGGAATCGAGATACAGGAGTAATTTGGGGTCCAGACTGGACAAGGAAAGCAAAATGCGCTCTGTCAGTTTTGGTCTGGTAACCGCTCATAAGGTCTGGACTTATTCCACGACCGACAGTGCCGGTCACGATGCCTTCCTGTTCAATTACGACGAGCGTTATGCCGCGCCGGAATGCCCCATATGCTGGCAAAAGACGGGCGAAAGACTTATGCCGGCTCTCTTGCCCCGATGGGGAAAGGTAAGGTCATTTGTTACCCATCCTGGAGCGGTAAGCCTGAAGCCTCCCCCTCCGTTTACTGAAGATCCCAACAACGAATACTTTAGACAAGCCAACGAGGTCATACTCATCCAAAGTCAGTTGTCCAATGAAGAAAGGTGGATCGCCGATTTTTGGAGCGACGACAGAGCAGGAATGACCATGACCCCTCCCGGCAGATGGTTTTCCATTGCCTTCCAGGCTGCGGACCAATCCGGACTATCCTTTCTGGACAGGCTCCGGCTCAACCTTCATTTGGGAGCCGCCCTGCACGATGCCGCGATTCGGGTTTGGGAGGGGAAATATGAGTATTCCATCCTGAGGCCCGAGACCTTTATCAAAAGACATCTGGCCCTCGATTGGTTTCCCTATATCAGCTCGCCGACTTTTCCAACTTATCCTTCCGGACACGCGGCTTTCGGGGCCGTATCCGAAGTCGTTTTGACAGAATGGTTTGGCGATGACTATGTCCTTACTGACCGCACCCACCAGGCCAGAAGAGAATTCAAGGGAGCCCCCCGGCAGTTCCATTCCTTCAGGGAAATGGCCATAGAGAATGCCTGGTCCAGGTTATTGGCAGGTGTTCATTTCAGGATGGATTGCGATGCCGGAATGGACCTGGGTTATCAGGTCGGGGCGATCTATAAGAGTAAAGGCATTCTGCCCGGAGGAAAGACATCCGATCGTCGGACCTCCATGTCGGGAGCTTCGGCGTTTCCCATACTCTCTAAATTTTTCTGAAATTTATTGTTGCATCCTGCGGGTCTGTCTACAGGGATGAACGCATCAGATCCTGTGTCCGGATCCGCGAAGCTTATCGTGAAATGCCATCCAATCGCTACCTGAGGTGCCGGGATTGTACTTGAGCAATTCAAATTCCCTGATCAGCCCTAGGTCTTCAGGGGAAACATCATTGCGGGACTGCAGGAGCGATTTGGCCTGATAGAGTCCGCAATCATCTGGCAGAAAGGGATATTTGGTTTTCAGATAACCGAGCAGACCCAGTTCCGCAGAGGCCCCGTCGATGGATCCGCCTGTATCGGGTTTTAAGTCCTCCCTGCTTTTCATTTTCATTTTTTCGCGAAGTCCCGGACCCATCCACAATCCCAGTGCAAACACCAGGGGAAACAATAAGAACACCCAGCTCAGGGGTTGATGGAATAATAAGTGACTGCTTTTGCTCAGCCGGATTTTGCCGATCACCGGAAGCGGACCTGCAGTAAGATCCTGACCGGGGGTATTATTCCGGATGGTGATGTTCAGGGTGTCCCTCCTGGAAAGGTATTTTCCGGATTCAGGATCAAAATAGATGAATTCCGGATAAAGCGTAAAATCCCCGGGACGTCTGGGGGTGAGCAGATAGCTGATCCGGGTATTGTGGATCACCATGGAATCGTCGGAGATCCTTACGGGTTCTGCGGGCTTGCCTTCGGCGATCTGAAAACTGCTGTCCGGTATGAAAAGCTGGTGCCTGATGGAAGGGAAGTGCCCGGTGCCGGAAAGACTCATTTCGATGCTGATGGCATCGCTCATGGTGTAATGCTGAGGTATTTCATTGAATTCCGCAAAAAAGTAACCTACTGCGCCCGTAAATCCCTGAGGAGCCGGTTTGGGAAGGTCCAGAACCTCCAGGTCGAGGTCATTTGCCCTGGTCACTTCCGCCCGTCTGTTGAACATCGAGCTCATGCCAAAGCCCCATGGGTCTTCTTCTCCCAGGATAACCCGATAGGTCGAACCCTCGATCCTAATTTTTCCGGGCCGGATGGGATAGAGTGCCAGAATCCCCAGGACCTTGGTCTGATATTCCACCCCTCTCTCCACGACTCTTTCGGGATCCCCGTCTCCGGTGGCAATGAAATCCCGGTAGAAAGGGTCCATATCCGGAGAGGACACGACCTCAATGTTGTCAATGTTGACTCGGGTGTACAATCGGTACTTCAGGATCACCTGCTGTCCCGTGTAGGCTTTTTGGGAAGAAAGCTCTGCCCGGATGAAATAGTCTGCCACCCGGTCTGCCCTTGATGAGGGTGTCAGTATTTCCACCTCCAGGGGTTTGGTCTTGCGAACCTGCCCGCCCGCGACAATGGAGGCGCTGCCGATCCTGTATTTCCCGGGCCTGGTTCCTGAGAGGATGTACACATAGCCCGTTGAAAAACTGGTCCGTCCATTGATGACCGAGGTTTGCATGGACCTGCTGGGGCCTGAAAGCACCTGGAGTCCGCCAAAGTCAGGTGGGTTGAAATTTCGTCCTTCCGCGTTTTCCAGCCTGAACTCCACCCTGAAGCTGCTGCCGGCCAGGGCCTGGTTGGTCTCGGCATATACCTTGAATTCCCCCTGGGCCATACCCGGGAGGGATCCTGCCATCAGGAAAAGCCATAATAACAGACTGCTCAAAGCCTGTAGGTTTTTTTCCGGTTCTGCTTTGCGGGAGCGGGATAAACACCGGGGCCGGCGTCTTTATTCAGACGGCTGCCCGGATTTTGTATGAGCCCTTCCGGATTGGGCTTGACGATGAGCCTGAGCTCAGGAGTTTGCAGCTCCCGGCCGGCACTTTTCAGCGTGGCAGGTCCGATGACATAGGTTCCCTCGAATTCGGGCTCCAGGAAGTAGGTGTAACTCGAGGACTGCCTTACCTGACCGTTGATGATCGAATACGAGGAAGCCTGATTGGGCCCGGCCACCAGTTTGAATCCGGTCAGCTCCGGAGGGCTGAATTTTCCCTGCACGTTTTCCAAAGTAAACTTAAGCTCCACGTAATTGCCCAGCAACAGGGTATCATGGCTCAATTCGACCTTGAATTCTGCCTCCTGTGCCGAGCTGATTGTCATCGGGAGAAATAATAGCACAAGAATCCAAACTTTCATGGGTATGATTTTTGTTTTGAACACGCAAAATAAGTCCATGAATGACAGAACATCGCTAAATTTTTCTTAAAAAATACGGTGCGATCTGATGCCCGGTCCCATCCGGGAATAAAGTTTGGATTGGCTCCCACACAATGTGGAATATTGATTAGTTTCGCCCTGTATTGTTAAACCTTTAAAACGCATTCAGGCATGTACGATGTTTTACTGCTTCTTCACTCCTGGCTCAGATGGTTTGTACTGGGCATGGCCGTACTGGTCATCTACAAAAATTATAACGGCTGGAAATCCGGCTTGAGCTGGTCTGATCAGGACCGCAAGCTCAACACCTATCTGATGCTTTTGCTGCACAGTCAGCTCGTCATTGGATTTGCACTGTATCTGGGCGTATCTCCCATGATGAAGAACATACTTTCCGATTTCGGAGCCTCCATGAAGGACAGCGATCTGCGTTTCTGGTCCGTGGAGCACATGTTTGGCATGGTCGCGGCCATCGTCATTGCCCAGGTGGGTGCTTCCAAGGCAAAAAAACAGGCAACGGACGCGCAGAAGTTCCGCACGGGTTTTGTGTACTTCAGCATAGCCCTGTTGCTGATCCTGCTGATGATCCCCTTTGGGATCTGGAACCAGGAAAGGCCTTTTTTCAGGATGTGATAAATTCCAACAGATGAGATTTGGCCGTGCTGATCAATCATTCCGGAGCGTTTTGTTTCCGGGGATCTTATTGTTATTCGCCCTGAGCAAGCTTTGTGGTCAGCGCGTTCTTGAAGTGGGCACGGGCAAGACCTATGCCGATCCGGCGACAGCCTCAAGAGCCGCCCGTGCAGGCGATACCATCCTGATTTATCCCGGCAGTTACCGGGGCACTTTCTGGATTGAGAATCTGCAAGGGACGCCATCGGCGTGGATCAGCATTCGCGGCACTGACCGCGACCGCGTGATCTTCTCGGGAGGATCGGAATCCATGCACTTCTCGGACTGCCGGTACCTCCGCATTTCCGATATGACGATCACCGGCCAGACCGGCAACGGCATGAACATAGACGATGCAGGCACCCTGGAAACCCCCAGCACCCGCATCCTCCTGTACAATATTGCCTTCAGGGACATGGCAGCATCCGGCAACAACGACATGCTCAAACTCTCCGGCCTGGATTCCTTTGAGATCCGGGATTGCAGCTTCACCAACGGTTCTGCGGGAGGTTCGGGGATAGACATGGTGGGATGCCATGCAGGCGTGATACGCAATTGCAGTTTTACAAATCAGGGCAGCAACAGCATACAGGCCAAAGGCGGCAGCAGCGGGCTGCACATCAGCATGAATTTTTTTCGCAATGGAGGACAACGCAGCCTGAATCTGGGCGGCAGCACCGGTGCAGCTTTCTTCAGGCCGGCCGGCGCCAATTACGAGGCAAAGGATATCCTGGTGACCGCCAATATATTTGAAGGATCGATGGCACCCGTCGCATTTGTGGGTTGCCGCAATGTGAGCGTCGTCAACAACACCATCATCAGACCCGATCGCTGGATCATCAGGATCCTGCAGGAAAGTGCGGATACCAGCTTCTATCAAAGCTGTGCCTACAATTCCTTTGTCAACAACCTGGTCGTGGTCGACAGCAGGCTTTCCACAGACGTAAACGTTGGTCCCAATACACTTCCTTCCACTTTTACTTTTGCCAACAACCTCTGGTTTCATCAAAGCAATGCATCCTACCGGCCATCACTTCCCGTCTCAGAGTCCAACGGAATTACGGGAAGGAATCCCGGCTTTATCAACGATGCTGGCATCATGTACGGGATCAATGGCTCTTCACCCGCCTACCGGAAGGGAAGGGTCACGGGATTTAGCTATCAGGACCATCTGGGCAGGACTTATGCATCCACGCCATCCATCGGCGCCATGGAGTATGCGCTCGCAGGGGATGTTGAGGGAAGTGATCAACCGAAAGCCATTTTGATCCTGCCCAATCCGGCATCAGATCAGGTGGTGGTGGTTGCTCAGCAATATCCGCTGACCGCAGAACTTTTTACTCCGGGTGGAGAAAAGGTCTCATCAGCAGTTTTACAGGGACCGCAAGACCCATGGACATTGTCCGGTGTTCCTCCGGGAATATACCTGATCAGGGTCATGACGGAAAATGCCTATTACACGGAGAAAATTCTGGTCCTTAGGAACTGATACCCGCACCGGAGGAATTCAATCGTTTTATCAATTGGAATTTACTTCGGCGCATGCAGAATTAAAGGAGCATGACCTGCTTATTGAATTTTATTTAAAGGCGATCTGACTTTATTTCTTCAGTTGAAATTTTACCGGAAGGGAATATTCATAGGCGACATTTTGTCCCTTTCTTCTCGCTGGCAACATCGGAGGCAAAACAGAGATGAATCGAAGCACTTCCTCATCGCAACCATAGCCAAGTCCCCGGGTGATTTTTGCATGGCACCTTTCTCCGACTTCATCGACCACAAAGCTGGCAAACACCACGCCCTGCACCTTGGATTTTTTGGCGGTGTCCGGGTATTGAATAAAATTGTACAAACAATCGAGCAGGTATTTTTTGCTGCATTCCTGGGGATCCGGATCGGTGGAGCAGAGCTTGAATGAAGGCAGGGTGTCCACTTTTTTGAATACCGGAAACTGGCGGACCATGATGGTTTCCGTCATGCTGGCTGAATCAAAGCTGATGATGGTATCCCTCAGTATATAGGCTGTGTCGGAGACCGTGGTTTGGGCATGGAGGCAAAAAAAAGAATTCAGAAACCCTATCTGTGCGATCCCAAAGAGGAAGTTTTTCATAGCATGCATGCCTTGTCTTTTGCTTACAAATATAATGATCCGATCCCTGAGTCAAGGAATTATTATCCGGCGTCAGCAGGCGGCACCCTGGGCCTGATGATCAGTCTGAGATTTTGGTCGTAAAACAGATAAGCCCAGATCCAGTTGATGAGCACGATCAGGCGGTTGCGCACCCCGATGAGGTAATAGATGTGCACCAGGAGCCAGATGACCCAGGCAGGGAATCCGGCCATGTTCATTCCGGCAAACTCCGTCACGGCCTTGTGGCGACCAATGGTGGCCATTTGACCCTTGTCTGTAAAACGGAAGGGCTTATCCGTGTTTGACCGGAGCCAGGAAGCCAGCCACCGGGCCTGTTGCATGG
>CAYXKO010000036.1:0-12431 GCA_964465435.1 uncultured Saprospiraceae bacterium
CTGGCATAAATGATGCCGGAGGGTCCTGTATAGGGTGAGCTGATCGGGTTGGTCCCGTTTTGATTTTTAAACCATTCCACCGTTCCGGTTCCTCCCGGTCCAAGGATTTCGGATTCTGCATCCTCCAGGTTAAAGGTTCCCAGTCCGTTTCCATTATCGCAAACTTCCAGACTGGCCGGCTTTGCCTTTGGGCAATTCACCGTAACCTGCAACCTTTCAGTGAATTCCTCCATACAGCACATCGGGTCAGGCTTGGGGTTGACAATGCCTACGATTTCATACTTTTTGCCACACCAGGATTGTGGTATGGTAAATGAAAAGGGATCAATGATACTTGTCGCAGGGGTGTAGGAGCCAGGTCCTGTTATGCTGGCGGCACATCCTCCGTTTGTTATTCCGCCGGCCCAGGCGTCTCCATTTCCTGTCAGTCCGGGATCGTCCGTATCGTAAGTTACAGAGGCTGCACATGCACATCCGTTTATCGACATGGTTTGTGTCCGGAGACCTGTGGACGTGCTGTTAGAAAATGCTCCGGAGGATCGGTTGCAGGAACTCATACTGACGAAGACTTTCAAGCCGAGCCCGCATACAGCAGAAAAGTCATAGGCATAATTGGGACCGCTGCTGGTAAAGACTATCCAAATGGCATTGCCTGGAAGATTGAAGCCACCGCCTACAGAAGTCGCCATGCATCCTACCAGGCCGGCAGGTCCGGGTGCAATGGCACACGAACTGCCCAGGTCTCCATTGCCGGCCCCAAAATTGTTGTTTGCATCATAGTCAAAAACAAAACTGCTGGTATTGAATCCGCTGCCGGTCCAGATCACAATGAATTCGTTTTGTGCTTCAGTCCCGCAGGCATCGATCATAAATCCCAATAACTCGGGGCAAATTCTGCAGTTTCCACCCGGGGTGGTGATGTTGGCACTGCCCATGCGAACTCCCTGGTTGTTATACGGGTTGAAGCCTGGAACGTCGCTGAAGAAATAATCGATCTTCCCCCCATTGGGCAGGTCAAATCCTTTGAGACGGATGGTTAGCACCTCTCCTTCGCAAAGTTCGCATTCGGGGTTGCAGTCAGGTGTGGTGGACGTTTCAGTGATCTCGGGACATTGTGCAGATAAGACAATTTGATAAAACAAAAGGATCAGGGATAATGCCGCTTTTTTAAAGGAACGCACTGCTGTATAATTATAGGTCAAAGATCACATAAAAATGACAAACAAAATCTGTGATAAGCATTAGGATTTCTGTGGATGAAAAAATGCCGATGATACATTCCTTTCCCGGATTGATATTTATTCATTGAAGTACTCTCTGGCCCTCCTGGAAAATGCCTGCTTGACTCCTTTGGCATCAATCGGGTTTTCCCCTTCGAATTCGTCACTTACCTTTCTGTATAATTCGAGTTCCCACTTTGGATTGCTCACTTCGCCATAGGCCGTGCTGTGCAGTAACCGGTAGTTATGCCCTCCCAGATCGGGATTGTAGAACAAAAATTTCACATTGTTTTGTCCGGTTTTATAGATCTTGTCATACTTCCATATTTCATATGGGTATGCGCCGCTGTCAATGTCCTCTCTGAAAATTTCAATAGGTTGGCCATATTTCAGGAATATTCTGCCCCTGTCCGATTCGAATCCATAACCAAAACCGGAATAAAACATGCGATTGGCCATGTTGACAAGATTCATGTATTTTGAGAATTCTTCAACAGCCTTCGCGCCGTGGTTGTCATGCCAGTAACGGTATACGAACATCCTTTTTGCGAGCAATCTCTTATTGTTTATTAGCTCATCGACAATTCCCTGGGTAGGAGTGGAGATCAAAGGGTATAATGCTTTAATGGCAATATGTATGCTGTCATCACTAAGGGTATTGAAATACTGGGCATCCTGCTCGGTCTCGTATTTTAACTGGTACAGTCGGTCCCAGAATGGGTTGTACCGGTAAAACTCAATTTGCCTGCTGTGCAAGGACTCCTGGGCTCTGTTTTTCAGTGAAACCTGCATCCGGTATTTCCCGGACGGAAGGTGACTGATGTCCTTATTATATATTACGTAATCTGTTTCCTTGATTTCCCTTCTTTTGATCCAGCTTTCTACCGGCACTGTCCTGCCATTGCTGTCAAGCAAATGGATCTCGTATTCAAGAAAATAATGTTTCTCTCCGATCCTGGTAGTTTGGTAGGTTTCAAGGTAAATGTGCAGCAGATTCATGCCTGGTGTTGCTATGCCGAATGCGATGGGTTCAAAATAGAATCCTCTTTTGACCATGGGCGAACTGGAATCCAGGCTTGGCTTCACAGTACTTAAAAGTTGGATGTCTGAGATTTCCGCGTTGCCGCTGGGAGCGGTCACTTCAAAATTTTTGACGATACTGAAGGATTGGTCCTCCTGCCCGGTTTCGTTTAAAATCGTTTCGAGTTCGTATTGGCCGGGGCGCAGTTCCCATCTTACCAGGTAAAGCATGGGTTTGCAATCCTTCCCCGGTGCATCCTGCAGCTGGACCTTGTCGGCACGGATAATTTTGTTCTGAGATTTCAATACCAGCGTAAGGAATATCCTATGGTTGTAACTGCTGTCAGCATGGTATAATTTTATAAGGTCATCGGTAGGGATATAGTAACTGATTTCAGCATACCTCACATTGGATTCGGAGAAAATGTTGACCTGTATGTCGCAGCTAAAACCCAGGACGACGCCATGTCTGAAAAACAGAAACAAACATATTATCCAGGGAATTTTCATGGAATTCTGTTGAGCGTGAAGGTGAAGTGGCTGCCATGTAAGTCCGTGGAAAGGATCAGGGTGTCCTTGTGTGGCATTTGGAGGTCGTAAAGGAGAGATTCGGGTTGCGTTTGAACCAATACATTCTTCTGAAGCACAAAGGGGGATTCCAGAATCTCGCCCTGGTAGTTTGTATTTACTGAATCCCGTGAGAATTTAAAATATGCTCCGTCGAATGTGTGGGTAGGATTCGTGTTGCGGGTGGCTTTAACTACTTGCCAGCTACCACTTATTTGACCAGGTGTAATAAATTTGTCTTCTTTGCACCCTGTTCCGGTAGCAAAGACGAACAGGGTTACCAGGAGTCGGTTCATGATTGGTGTTTATTGTATCAAAGATAACTAAGACATAAGGTAAATGAATACACAAGAGGCAGAAAAATCTGTTATTTTTATCAGTGGCGTGAGTTCGGGAATAGGGTACCAGCTGGTTCGCTTGTTTTGCAAGGATTATTTAATTGTGGGCACCGTTCGGGATTCTCAGGTTAAATCAAGAATGGAACAGGAATTTCCGGGTTCCATTTTTCTGATTATGGATTTGACGGATGATGCTTCCATTGATTCTGCCTTCCGCACATTAAAGGAAATCCTGGGATCTCGCCCATTGTATGCTTTGATTAATAACGGCGGGATTGCTGTGGCAGGGCCCGTTGCCTACCTGAGTGCACGCGATTGGGAGATTCAGTTTAAGACCAATGTGATGGGAATGGCATCTTGCATACGGAATGCCTATCCATTGTTGTTGAGGGATAAACCCGGAGGCAGGATTATCAACGTGGGGTCAATATCGGGTTTGTTTGCCTCTCCTTTTATGGGTGCGTATGCAGCATCAAAATTTGCTGTGGAAGGACTTTCGGATAGTCTGAGGCGTGAGTCATGGTTTGCCGGCATCAAGGTCGTTTTAATTGAACCGGGACCTGTAAAGACAGCTATTTGGAGTAAAAGCCTGGGGTTGGGTGAAAAATTCAAATACACCGAATTTGAACAGATCACCAGCAGGGCAGATGAAGTGATCCGAAATGTCGAATCATCGGCTCTTCCTGCCACTAAGCTTTACCCCTGTTTTAAAGAAGCATTGGAGTCAGCTCGCCCCAAACACAGATATCTGGTGCACAAACATCCCTTTTTAATCCGGATATTGACTTATTTTGTGCCCTCCCGTTGGGCTGATTGGTTGGTGATCAGGCAGTTTGACAACAAGAAGAAAAATTTCAGACCTGTATGAAATTCAAGATTTTCAGATTAAATTTATTGCTTTTGATTTCCTGTTGTTCAGGATGGTTAGATGCCCAGGATTTCGGCTTAGCAGATAGTCTCCGCGGAGGGCTAAGGCCTGAAAGGAACTACGATGTCAGACACTATGATCTCAGGATCAGCGTGGATCCGGAAAAGAAGCAAATCAAGGGCAGCAACACCATTTCCTTCTTGCCGCTTCAGGATCTTTCTGAGATCCAAATTGATTTGTTTGACAATATGAAAATCCTTTCCATCAAATCGGATGGGGGACAGGATCTCAAATTCAGGAGGTTGCATCACGCAGTATTTGTTTCAGGCCAGTTTAAAGATCAACAGCCAAACCGGATACAGGTTTTTTACGAGGGGGCTCCCAGGGTGGCAAAAAATGCACCATGGGACGGGGGTTTTGTATGGTCTGCAACTTCTAAGGGTAAACCCTGGATCGGGGTGGCTTGTGAAGGTATCGGAGCCAGTTTGTGGTGGCCAAACAAGGACCACCTTTCCGATGAACCGGATAGCATGGATATCCGTATTACAGTGCCTCGTGACCTTACAGCGATATCCAATGGAAAATTGATGGCTGCTGAAAAATCCAAAAGGCAAACTACTTTTCACTGGAAGGTTTCCTATCCGATAAACAACTATAACGTCACCTTGTACATAGGGGAATACATCAGCTACCAGGAGCAGCATGTGTATAAATCAGGCAACAGGCTTACCCTGAATTACCATGTACTGGCGGGAAATGAAACGGTCTCCAAAGCTCATTTTTCACAGGTGCACAAGGTTTTAGAAGCATTTGATCACTATTTGGGCGAGTACCCTTTTCCCAGGGATGGATATGCCCTGGTCGAAGCTCCATATGCAGGGATGGAGCATCAGAGTGCCATAGCCTATGGCAATAAATACCAGAATGGCTATATGGGACACAAGCTTTCAGAAGGCTTTCCTTATGATTACATCATCCTTCACGAATCAGGGCACGAGTATTGGGGAAACAGTGTGTCCTGCCGCGATCATGCCGAGATGTGGATTCACGAGAGCTTTACTACCTACATGGAAAACCTGTTTGTAGAGTACTTTCATGGGATGGAAGCCGGGTTAAAGTATCTTCTTGGCCAAAAAAGTGCGATTAGGAATGACAAACCCATTCTGGGACCGATGAACGTAAATTTTACAGAAAATACCGGGGACATATACTACAAGGGAGCATGGATGTTGCATACCCTTCGTCAAGCCATAGGCAATGATACCTTGTGGTTTGAAACGCTGAAAGGCTTCTACCAGGCGCATGCCTACGGGTTTGCAAATACCCGGGATTTTATCAGTTTCGTAAATGAAAAGACGCAGCGGGATTTTACGGCCTTCTTCAGGCAGTATTTGTATTATTCCAAAGTGCCCAAATTGGAGTATTCGGTGACCTACAGGGAAAATTTCACGCAGATACGGTATCGGTGGAATTGCGACGAACCCCAGTTTTACCTTCCGGTGGACTTTATACTGGATGGCAGGAAGATCAGGCTGGAACCAGGCCAGGAATGGAAAAATATAGAGTTTAGCAGGAAATTCAACAAAGTCGAACCTAAGACTGAAGGGCTTTTGATTGATACGGTAAAATTATAAATACAGGCATTCAATGCAGTAAGCCGAAACCTGACAGAAGGTTGTTGCAAGCTGTGCCTGCCCAGAAATTATACCGAAAATTTTGGAATGAGAGAAAATTACTTGGCCGTGGTAGCCTCTTTGATCCGCGCTTTTTTACCTGACAACTGTCTGAGGTAGAATAGTTTAGCTCTTCTGACGCGGCCTTTTTTCACGACCTTGATTTCAACGATGTTTTGAGAAGAAAAAGGAATGATCCTTTCAACTCCTACGCCATTGGATACCTTTCTGACTGTAAAAGATTTATTTTTACCTTCTCCGCGGATATTGATGACATCTCCTCTGAAATCCTGGATCCTTTCCTTGTTGCCCTCAATGATCTTATAGCTCAAAAGGATGGTGTCTCCAGCTTCGAAATCAGGGATTTTGCTGGTATTAAGCAGTTGATCTTCAACGTATTTAATCAGATCCATGGCCATAATATATTGATCGTTCTAAAATGAGTCGCAAAGGTAGTTATTTTTCGACATTCAGCAGAGAAAAATTTTTCAGAAATATATTGGATCTTATCGGAGCAGGGTGACATAGCCCTTTAGGTTGATTTGCTCCCCCCTTGGTTTCCGGTAGGCTACTTGGTAAATATAGACTCCCGGGGGCAGGTCTTTGCCCGTGTTCTCAAATTTCCCGTTCCATCCCGTTATCGGGTCATTGCCCTGAAATACCTTGCTGCCCCACCTGTCCCAGATCGTAAGGGAAAAGTCCGTCATAAACCGGGTATACCCGACACCATAGAAAGTTTCATTGGTGCCACTTCCGTTCGGGGTAAAGGCGTTGGGCATAAAATAGCTAACGATGGGCTCTACATCTATGTACGCCACAGCAGTATCATTACAGCCATTTAGGCGGGATACCACCTGTGTGATTTTGTAAATGCCGGTGTCTCTGAATTCATAGGTGGGATTGGCAGAAAACAGCGGAATCTTGTCATCGATCAGGTATTTGATGAATTCCGCATTTCTGGATTCGTCCCGGATCAGAATCGTTTTATCTTCTGAGGAAAGGCTTTGGGGATTATAGGAGAATGCAGCTTCCGGAGACTCGAGGACCCTGATCCAGTCCGCAAAGGAGGTCTGGGTGCGGCACCCGATGGGCGAAACTATACTAACCCTGATACTGTAAAGCCCGGGTTGGCCATAGGTATGCGTGGGTGAGATGGCATTGCTGCTTTGCCCGTCGCCAAAATCCCAGGATACCTGGTAGGTGCTGTCAATGGGAAAGGAAAGGTTGTTGAAATACACGTTCAATGGCTGGCAACCCTGGAAATTACTGGGTTCAATCACGATCAGGGCAGGCACCGGAAAATATGAAACCGGTTTGGTGAGTGAATCCCTGCATCCGTTGATGTCCTTGATCCAAAGCTTCACCGGTTTGTTTCCGGGTGTTCTGAACTCGTGGGAGGAATTTCTCGAAGCTGAATTTTTGCCGGGCTCAAACGTCCAGTTCCAATTTGTGATATTGCCGGCCTGGGATATGCTGAGGTCGGTAAAGGTGACCGGTCCGGCAACACAGGTGTCATACTTAAAGGAGAAGTCTGCATTCAGGCCGGGCAGGACTTTTACTGTAATGTCTGCTGAGTCGTTGCATTGGGCATCTGCCTTGTTCAGATACATCTTACCCTTGTAGGTTCCGGGACCCGGAAAGTTAACTGTTACATCCTTGGTATTGAATTGCTGGATCTGTCCGTTGATGTCAAAGACCCAGTCATAGGTCTTGATAAATGATTCCTGAGTGCTTTGATTGATGATGGAAACGGAGTTTTTACCGCAGGAATTAATGACAAACTCACCGGAGACCTCGACAGAGTCTGCCTGGACAGTTGCATCGAGGTTGCTTACACAGTTGATCACATTAAATTGAAAGTCTCTTTGGGTAATGCTCAGGAGCACTCCGTTACGATATTCCTTGATGCAAACGCCCACGACAAATTGTCCCAGGGTGTTGGGTGTTCCGAAGATACTGCCGGTGGTGGGATTCAGGGCTACCGGGGGACTTCCACCCAGTGGGGAGTTTCTGGTATAGGTCGGGGCTCTGAATTGCACGGTCTGGAATGGGGGTTTGCATCGGATGGGGTCGGGTGTCACGCCGTCGCAATCCATGGCACTTCCACCTGGCGGGCCTTCCATGGACCCTGCTTTTCCGCCCGCGGTAAATGGACTGCAGAATTCATAGGTGACAAGATCGCCTTCCTGATCTGTGACGGAATGATCGTAATTCAGGGGAAGACCCTGACAGATCAGAATGGGGGGGAATGTTTTGAATTTTGGGCTGTTGTTGCACAATCTCTGACCATCCGGGGTGATTTCCATAAAATAAACCGCCCCCTGATCACCGGGAAGGATGATGTTCGATATGGTTTCATTGCGGCAGCACCGCTGGTAGCTGATGTAATAGCTTTTGTTGGACAAGGGCAGGGTCTTTCTGAAAATATACACTCCTTCTTCCACGCAAACATTGCCCGGGACCTGGACACAGGGATTGTTGTTGGCCAGGAGTCTGGAAGATACCAAAGGGGCATCCTCCTTGGAAATAAAGGTATAATTACTGGGATCTTCTATTCTGAATATGCCGATCGTCGCAGGGTTGTCAAATAATGCGCCACCTCCGTTACAATCGCGGTATACCTTCAGGGTACAGGATATGGTAAAGGTGTTTTGGCGATTATCAATGCTGAGGCAGGTGTATGAAAAATCACCTCCAATGATGTGCCTCGAGGATAACTCCTGGATTACCAGAAACAACAAACCAAATAGAAATAGACATCTTCTCATCAACTGCTTATAACTCCTGAGAAACAGTAAAAATTGCCAATTGATCAAGTAAAATTAGTTTTTTTGCATGATAATGAACGACATTCAGTTAAAATCAGGGCTTTGGGAGGAGTTGATGCATTCCTTCATCGCCCCATTGGCAAATGGCGATATTGTGCTCGCCCCCGTGGAAGGAAGCTGGCATTTCTGCGTTTGCGCAGATTCCGATAAACTGGACAGTATTGTACAGGAAGCTGATTGTTTAAGAGAGGAACCGGTACTATTGGTCGATTCCATTAAGGCCATGAAGGGCTTTGTAGATTTGCATCCCCGCATTGAGACCCTGCTCAATTTTCACCACAAAGCACTGGATTTATATTTCTCAGAATTTCGTTTGAATTCGGATCGGATGAGCATGAAATTGGATAGGCTGATCGTCAGGAAAAATTGTGACCCGGTTTGGGATAAGTTACTCTCAGAATGCGGCAGGCCTATTTTTATTATCCCGCTTAAGCACCAAACGGATACGGCGGAAGTGTTTACCCAATTGCCGGAGGAAATCATGTCTTGCGTGGATTTTTGGATTCCGGGTTTAAGTCCGGGCCAATTCAGAAAGGTCCCACGGGCATCAATAAATAACGCCGGCGATTTGGAGTTTCTTCCATGAAGGGACATTTAGTCTGAGTTGATTTCCTTCTTCGCCATTTTGAAAACAGGATCTTGTTCCAGGCTAAAGTGGATAGCCGGACCCGCACCCATGGTTTTGTTTAGTGCTAGTTGCAAGGCGGCGAAGTTCAATTTTTCGGTTTTATTGCTGCGGATGCCTTTCGAGGTGGCATATTCCGCTACCATTTGTTGCACCACCAATTCCATTTTTTTACGATCCAGTTCCCGGACTTTGTGATTGAAACAGTCCAGTATGCGATTGAATTGATTGAGCATGAATATTTCAAGCGACTGGCTTATATACGGGTTGAATTCAGGATCAGGCAAAGGAGCGGAAACAGGTACATCCGGTATAATACCGTGCGATTGCCGGCTTGAATCTGATATTGAGGTACTGTACAGGCTAAGCCATTGGGTACTCGAGTCATTGGTAAAATAAGAATATGGTTTTTGGAATGTCCTACCTGAAGGCAAAAGTATCCTCGATGTGGCCAGAAGAATCTGTGAACCGTCAGAAAGTTTGTATGCCTCAAGCACGGTAGCTTTTCCCTTGGTGTTTTCACCCATGACCTTTGCCAGTTTGAGGTCTTGCAGACTTCCGGCTATGATTTCAGCGGAAGAGGCTGTATTTTGATCCGTCAGGATAATGGTCTTGCTCAACCTGAAAAAAGGTTTTCCGGTTGCCTTATAGC
Organism: uncultured Saprospiraceae bacterium; assembly: GCA_964465435.1. GTDB lineage: Bacteria > Bacteroidota > Bacteroidia > Chitinophagales > Saprospiraceae > Vicinibacter. The sequence goes on from CAYXKO010000036.1 coordinate 9,792, forward strand.
TTTTTTTGTTACCATTCTTAAAGGCGACGCTGAACAATTCACGATCCCTGATCGGTACCAGCTGGTTGAGAATATCCGCAGCAATGTTTAACAATCCTCCGCTGTTTCCCCTTAGATCGAGTATGAGTTTGGTCTGCTTTTTTTCAATGCAATACTCTTCCATTTTTCTCATAAACTCCCTGTAGCTGTTGTGTCCCAACTTTTCGAGTTTAATGTAGAAAAATCCTTGTTCAGAAAAATCGAGTGGTATTGAGGGTTGGGGGAGATCAACCGCCTCCATGGTCACACGGTGTTCCTTGTTTTCAAATGGATTGAAGAAATTCAAGGTCAGATTTGGGCCTGCATGGGTCGTGGCGAGAGAATCCAGGTCCATGAGCTGCATGCCTAAGTTCCTATCATTCACTTTGAGAATGCGACAGCCCGGTACAATTCCATGCGACCATGCAGGACTGTTTGGGTGTAGTTCGGAAACAAGAATGGAGCTGTCTGAGCGTAAAGTTTTTATTCCTGTTCCGGCGCTCAAGGCATCGAGATCCTTGTAATATGAGTTTACTCTTTTTGCGCTGATGTACTCCGAGTAGGGGTCGAGGCCAAACATCAGTTGCTCGATCATATAATCAGAAACCTCAGAAAAATTGACGCTGTCGGCGTACCGGGCATCCAGGAATTCAAATGTTTCCTTTATTTTACGGTTTGCCAAAGTGGTGTTTTGGCTGACGGGTTCAGAGTTCTGAGCCAATGAGGCAGACGGTAGTCTCAGTTTGTACCCTCCGTACAGACCAATTAGCGTACAAAGAGCCAATAGCAGTGGCTGGTATTTAAAATAGCTAGGCTCCTGACCATCCATAAAATCAATAATAAGTAAACCTCCTTACCTGGGCTACGTGTTTTGCCAACCGGACCACCTGGCAGGTGTATCCAAATTCATTGTCATACCATGCGTAAATGGTTACTGTTTTGCCGTCGGTGCTTAAGATCGTGGAAGGCACATCAATGACGGAAGCCACCGTGGTGCCAACCGCATTGCTTGAGACGTATTCTGTCGAAGTGGAATATTGCAGTTGCTCAACCAGTTCGCCGCTGAGCGTTTCTTTTCGGAGTGCTCCCAGAATTTCTTCCAGCGATGTGGCCTTTTCCAGACTGAGATTCAGAATGGCCAGGGAGACATTGGGCACCGGAACCCTGACCGCATTACCCGTAAGTATGCCTTTCAGATGTGGAAGGACTTTAGCAACAGCTGAGGCTGCTCCGGTACTGGTGATGACCATATTGATCGGAGCGCCACGGCCTCTTCTCGGCTTTCTGTGAAAATTATCCAGCAGGTTCTGGTCACTGGTGTAGGCGTGGACGGTTTCGATATGGCCTTTTGTTATTTTGAAATGATCATCCAGAATTTTGATGATAGGGACTATGGCGTTGGTGGTGCAGGATGCAGCGCAATAGATATTTTCCTGGTCCAGGGGTAAATTCTGATGGTTGACGCCTACCACAATATTGGGGATGTCCTTGCCGGGGGCTGTCAGGATCACCTTAGAAATTCCGGGCCTGAGATGGGCACTCAATTTCTCCCGTGTATCCCACATTCCGGTATTGTCGATAAGAAGGGCATTTTTTATGCCATAGTCTTCGTAATTGATTTCCGAAGGGTCGGAGGCGAAAATCATGTGGATTCTGTTTCCATTGATCTCTACTACGGATTCCTCCGGAAAAATTTCAATCGTTCCCTGGAAATTCCCATGGATGGAATCAGTTTCCAGCAAGGACATGCGTTTGTTGAGCTCCTCAGTCCTGTCTTTCATTCCGGGCCTGAGCACAATGGCCCGCAGCAACAACTGCTCTCCTTTGCCGGTGGATGAGATGAGCCTCCTGGCAACCAATCGGCCAATTCGTCCAAATCCATAAAGAACCACATCCCTGTGCTGATCATCGGAAGCGTGAGGCTTCATTCCGGATATAAGCTTTCCTCTTACGAACTTTTGAATGTCATCGGGTTTTCCATCGTTGATCCATTCAGATGCGAGCTTGCCAATGTCGATCCTGGATTGCTGCAGCTCTTGTATGGACGTGATCGCCTTGGTAATGGCCAGAGAGGTCTCAAGGGTTACCGGTTCGGATACATAGTTTTTGGAGTATTTGTGAAAATCAATTATTTCACTGGGTCTGATATCGTGCAGTTCCCGCCGGAAGAGGACCAGCTCAATGGACCGGTCAAACCTTAGGTCGCCGATTAACTTGCTAAGTTCCAGGGCTGTCTTTTCCTTTTCTCTCCATGCCTTTAAAGCAGTTCTGTGGTTGTTTTCAGTTTCGCTCATGGCTAAAATTTTCGCAAAAATGGCAAAAATACGGGAGTCAAAGCCATATTGACCGTGTTTTATATTCACAGATTTGAATTGTCTGTAATACCAATAGGGCAGGTGCAAAACCTGGTCGGGGTATTGAAGGCGATCACAACCCTCTGAGACCTAAAAGCTGTCTTGAGCTGTAGAACTGAATGTGTTGATCTGGCTATACCTTAGATCCCAAGATATTGTTTCAGCAGCTTGCTTCGGGTGGTTGATCTGAGTTTGTTGATGGCCTTGTCCTTGATCTGCCTCACCCTTTCACGGGTCAGGCCAAACTTATCACCAATATCTTCAAGAG
>CAYXKO010000037.1:0-12299 GCA_964465435.1 uncultured Saprospiraceae bacterium
CACGACGCGCGGCCGCGCCGCTTCACCCGCAACGCGCGGCAATCCGGGCAGGGCTCTGGCTGATCGTGCCGACCTTTTTGTTTCTGCTCATTCGCGCACAGATCCTCGGATGGAACCCCATCGCCGGAGAATCGGGAGAACTGATGAACAATCCTTTCCTGAAATTTTCCAACGGTACCTACGTGCTCTTTTCTCCTGCGGAGCGGTACGCCACCATTTTTTATACCCTGATCCGATATATCGGTCTTCTGCTCTTCCCACACCCGCTCACATACGATTACTACCCCAGGCACATCGGCATACAAAACTTTTCATCTGCCTGGCCCCTGGTCTCGGTGCTTCTGCACCTGCTCATGTTGCTTGGCATTTTTATCCTGCGCAAGAAAAATCCCCTGATATCCCTTTCCCTTTTGTGGTACCTCATACCTCTGAGTCTGGTTTGCAACCTGGTATTCCCCATCGGCACATTCATGGGCGAGCGCTTTCTGTTTATGCCCTCCGTAGGTTTCTCCCTTATCGCAGCCTGGGGGCTCTTGCAGCTCAGATCAAAAAATGCTTCTCTGCAGATCGGCTTGCTGGTATTGTCCCTGACCCTGTTTGGCATAAAAACAGTGAGCAGAAACTTCGACTGGAAAAATGACCTTACCCTCATTCTGCACGATGCGAAAATCTCAAAAAACAGTGCCAAGATCAACAACGCAGTGGGGGGAATATTGCTGGACAACATCAAAAACAAAAAGGACAGCGCTACGATCCGGGGTTATATCGCAAATGCCAAGGTACACCTGAACAAGGCGATCGAATTGCATCCATTTTATTTTGATGCTTATAACCTGCTGGGCAATGCGCATTTTATGGCCCGCGAATACGACCAGGCCATCGCTAAGTACGAGTTTGTCCTGCGCTATCTGCCGGACGATGCGGAGGCGCTCAACAACCTGCACCTGAGCCTGCGCGAAGGAGCACGGTTTAAAGGGATGAATCAAAATGATCCCCGGGGTGCGATCGCCTGGCTGGAAAGAGCGCGCCAGATCAAACCGGAAGATGACGAGACGCTCAGCCTGCTGGGTGTCGCACATGGCGTGATCGGAGAATTCGACAAGGCCCTGGAACATTTTGGCCGCGTGGTCGCCCGCAATCCCACCAATGCCGAAGCGCACTTCAACCTGTACCTCACATTTATGAACATGGGAGACAGTGCCCGGGCTCAGGCTGCTTTGGCGGAAGCACAAAAATATAATCCCGATATTCTCAAAAAATTCAACAGTCAGCAGAAATAATGCAGAGCCACCGGTTTATTGCGCTGATGATCTTTCTTGTCCTGACCAGTCTCAGGACAACAGCCCAGTTGCAGAATGTGGATGAGGACTGGATCCGGAAGCAGATGGATGAAATGAGTCTGGACCAAAAGATCGGGCAACTCTTCACCATACGCGCCTACGGAAAGAACGATTCTGCCCACGTGCAATCCGTCCTCAACCAGATCGAAAAATTCCATGTGGGAGGAATCTGTTTCTTTCAGGGGACTGTTGAAACGCAGGCCAGGCTGACCAACTTATATCAAAGCCGGTCCAGGGTACCACTGCTCATCAGCATGGATGCCGAATGGGGACTTGGCATGAGGCTCAAGCAGGATGGATTTAACTTCCCCAAACAAATAACGCTCGGTGCGCTGGAGGACAACAGCCTCATCTATAAAATGGGAAGGGAGCAGGCCCTTCAGCTTAAAAAACTGGGCGTGCACCTCAACTTTGCTCCCGTACTGGACATCAACAACAACCCTCAGAATCCGGTCATCAACGAACGTTCCTTTGGCGATGACAAACTCAAGGTAAGCGCCAAGTCCTATGCTTTTATGAAAGGCCTTCAGGATGGAGGAGTGCTGGCCTGTGCCAAGCACTTTCCGGGTCACGGGGACACAGACGTCGACTCCCACTACGACCTGCCGGTTCTCCGGCACTCCCGCGAACGCCTCGATAGTTTTGAGCTGTTCCCTTTCCGGGTCATGGCCGGCACAGACCTGGCCTCTGTGATGATCGCACACCTGTCCATTCCGGCGCTGGAGGAAGAATCCGGGAAGCCGGCCTCGCTGTCCAAAAACATCATCCGGCAAACCCTGAGAAAGCAATTGAAATTTGATGGCCTGGTGATCACCGATGCCCTCGAGATGAAAGCGGTCTCCAAAAACTTTATGCCCGGCGAACTGGAAGTGGAAGCGCTCCGGGCGGGAAATGATATTCTCCTCCTGAGTGAAAACCTGGAGGCTGCGGTGGCAGCCATACGCTCAGCATTGGAAGAAAAAAAACTGCATCTGCACGACATCGACGCGTCCGTGCGCAGAATTTTGATCGCCAAGTCGAAGGCAGGACTGCACAAGACGCCGAATCCTATTGACTCTGCCAGCCTGCCGGCCATCATCAACCCTCCTACGGCTCGGGCCATTCGGGACAGGATTTACAGGCAGGCCATTACGCTGGTGAGAGACAAGGACCACAGAGTGCCCATCCGCGACATAAACCAAAATACCCTGGTCATCAGCATTGGCGCCAGGACCGAACCCGTCTTTGCTAACAGGTTGGCTCAATACCTTCCTGCAAAGTCTTTTTCACTTACGCGCGAAGACAGCATCCCGCCCGAATTGCTTTCTCAGGTGGAGCAATCTGACCTCATCGTGGTCTCCCTGCACGGATTGAATTACAAAGCGAGGGACCGTTATGGGCTCACGGAAAGAACGCTGAACAACCTCAGGCAGCTGGCCGCACTAAAACCCTTGACCGGCGTGGTTTTTGGGGCACCCTATGCACTGAAATACCTCGGATCCTTAAGCTCCGTTCTCCTGGCCTATGAAGACAACGTGCACGTCCATGACATTGCTGCACAAATGCTGGTGGGCACGGACGCGCTCAAAGGGATCCTGCCCGTCACCGTGGACACATCGCTGTCCTCCGGGAGCTCGATCCGGCGTCCTTCCCTGCACAGAATGGGCTTCGGCGTACCCGAAGAAGTAGGCCTCGATTCCAGGACCCTGGCAGGAATAGACGCCCTGGCTGACACCATCATCCGGGACCGCGCTGCGCCGGGCATGCAGGTACTCGTTTCCAAAAACGGAAAGATCGTCTTTGAAAAAGCATATGGCACGCTCGATTATGTTTTTACCAACAGCACCGGACCGGATCATTTGTACGACCTCGCCAGCATCACCAAGATCATGGCGTCCGCACCGGCCCTGATGATGCTGATGGACCAAAACAAGCTGGACACCAGCGACCGGCTGGGGGAACACCTCACTTTTCTAAAAGAGAGCAACAAGGATTCCATCAAACTCAGGGACATGATGCTGCACCAGGCGGGGTTAGGCTCCTGGATCCCTTTCTACAAATACACCCTGATCGCACCCGATACCCTTAACCTCCAGGATCCTTATTTTTACAAGACCAGGAAATCAGACAGCTTTGACATCTCCCTGGGCCGGTCCCTGTTCGCAAGAAGTACTTTGAGCAGCATTGTTTTGGACAGTATCAAAAAGAGCAGAATCAATCCCCCCGGAAAATACGTTTACTCCGACCTCGGCTTTTATCTGGTGCCATTTTTGGTTTCAGGCTCCACTGAAAAAAACTTTGCTCTTTTTCTGAATGAGGAATTGTATCAACCGATGGGATTGCGAAAAACTTATTTCAACCCCCTGGACCAGGGGATTCCCATCGAAAAGATCGCTCCATCCGAGGACGATCACTATTTCAGACAACAGATCGTCTGTGGAAGGGTCCATGATATGGGCGCTGCTTTGATGAATGGGATCAGCGGCCACGCCGGCCTTTTTGCCAATGCAAGGGATGTGGCTGCCTACATGCAATGCCTCCTCAACCTCGGACAATATGGCGGCAGGGAATACTTCAGCTCATCCACCGTGCGCATGTTTACCTACAGGGATCCTCAGTTGGGCAGAAGAGCCCTGTGCTTTGACCTCAATGACTCATCCGTCAGTGAGAATTCATACGTTTCGGGACTCGCCTCTCAAAAGACCTTCGGACACCAGGGCTTCACGGGCACCTGTGTCTGGGCGGATCCGGACCAGGAGATCGTGTACGTTTTCCTCTCTAACAGGACCTATCCCAATGGGACGGTCAACCTGTTGCACAGGAAAAAATTCAGGAAGAGAATTCAGGACATCGTGTACAAATCCCTGCAGGACCAATGAAACTGGAACTCTTTCTGGCCGTAAAATACCTGTTCAAAAAAAAATCATCCCAGGCAATCCACCTGATCACGGGCATTTCCATCCTCGGCATCACCATTGGCACTGCGGTCCTGGTGATCGTACTTTCCGTATTCAACGGATTTGAGGACCTCCTGTCGGGGATGTTCAGCCGATACAATCCCGACATCAAAATCGTTTCCTCCACGGGCGGGCATTTTGAAGCGGACAGTCTGCTGATCGCGAAAATCAGTTCGATGGACGGCATCCTCGCTGTATCCGGCTCGATGGATCAAACGGCCATGATCCAATACGACGAATCCCAGGATTTCGGCACTGTCAAGGGAGTGGATTCCAACTACAACAAGGTGGTCCCCGTGGATTCAGCCCTGCTGGAATTGCTGCAGGGAGCCGATGTGCCCTTTGCCTTTCTGGGACTGGGGCTGGCCAACAAACTCGGCGTCTCTCTGGATAATATTCTCACCAAACTGTATCTCTTTACTCCAACCGGTGAAATGGAAGAATCGGGCCTGGATGCTGAAAGTTTTGGCAAACACGCAGTGATGCCCACGGGTATTTTCAGCATGCATCAGGACCTGGACAACGAAATGGTCATGGTCTCCCTGGATCAATTGAGGGAATGGACCGGCGAAGAAAGAAATCTGAGTGCATTGGAGATCCGGCTCAGGCCGGGAGCCTCCACGGCCGAGGTGGTCCAAAAGCTCGATGCCTTGGTGGGCAGCGAATTTGTGGTCAAGGACCGATATCGGCAGGATGAGGCATTTCTCAAGATCATGAATCTTGAAAAATGGCTTTTCTACCTGCTGTTCAGCCTCACCCTGGTCCTCGTCTCATTCACCATCATGGGCGCTTTGTGGATGATCGTCCTGGAGAAAAGAATGGACATTGCAACCCTCAAGGCCGTGGGCATGACCAACGAATCGATCCGCAAGGTGTTTCTCATCCTGGGGATGGGTATGGGCTTCCTGGGTTTGATCGCAGGCTTCCTGCTGGCCATCTTCTTTTATTCCATGCAGACTAAATATGCGATGATCAGGGTACCTGAAGAATTTATCATTGATTCCTATCCCATAGCCCTGAAGGCCACGGATTTTCTGACCGTCAGCCTTACCGTGCTGACCATTACCTGGCTCGCCTGTTTGCTCCCGGTTGCAAAAATCAGGGAAGTGCCCGCGATTTTTAGAGAGGAATGATCCCCGCATATTAACTTTGCCTGCCGATGGAAGAGTGGGAACTGGATTTTGAATACCTTAGAGTCAGACATTTTATCAAGGACAGATTCGGAAAAAAAGAACTGCCTGATCTCAATATCATCCTCCTGCTGATCGGGATACAGGAGCTGGGACGCCCTTTGGGTGGCAAATTCACCAAAGAGGAAAAAAGAGATCTGATGCACGTCGCCTCCTGCAGGCTGCTCAGCGAGGACGGATATTATACTTTCGAAGGCCTGGATCAGGATGGCTGGCCTCATTACACTGCACTCAAACCTTTTACCCTGAAGGGCGTTAAAGAACAGGAAAATTATCTGAGGCAACTGGTCGTTCGATATTTTAAAAGCCAATACGCCGATCAATTTGAAAAGCACACCGCATCATGAAACAATTACTGATATTACTGACATTCGCCTTTGCATTGATGGCCTGCAACAGCGAGAAATCATCGGAACTGGTCGTCATTGAAACACCGTATGGCATCATGAAGGCAAAACTTTATGACAGCACACCCAAGCACAAGGCAAATTTTGAAAAACTGGTTCGCGAGAAATATTACGACGACCTGATATTTCACAGGGTCATCTCCGGCTTTATGATTCAGGGCGGCGATCCCGATTCCCGCAATGCCTCACCCGGTGTGATGCTCGGCAGCGGCGGTCCCGGCTATACCATTGATGCTGAGATCGGCAAATACCACTTCAAAGGGGCTTTGTGCGCTGCCCGTCAGGGCGATCAGGTCAATCCCCAGAAAAAATCATCGGGCTCGCAATTTTATATCGTGCAGGGCCAACCGGTGGATCCCGGACAGTTGCAGATGATGAATATGACTAAAAACCTGCCCTACACCCAGGAAGACATTCAGAAATATGCGACGGTGGGAGGCACGCCCTTTTTGGACGGCGACTACACCGTATTTGGAGAAGTGGTCGAAGGCCTGGACATCATTGACAAGATCGCTGCTGTGCAAACAGCTCCCGGCGACAGACCGGTACAGGATGTGAAAATGAAAATCAGGCTGGGCAAGTGATATACACAAAGTCAATGTTCAACATAATGAGGTTCCTGCTGCTGGCTCTTGCTCTATGGCCGGGCCTTGATCTCGAAGCGCAAAAGAATACCTGTAATTTTTCCGTAGAGAAAAACTGGGTCAGGATCCCGGATGGCATCCGGTTTACCAATCTGTCAGCCTCCGCAAAATCATTTGAATGGGATTTCGGTGATGGCACGAAATCGGGTGAAAAGGATCCCGTCCATTTCTACTCCAAATCAGGGATCTATCACGTCAGCCTCAGGGCAAACTTTGGCAAAAAAACCAGGGAGCATAAAATGAAAATTGAAGTGAAGGCTCCTGAAAAATGTCTCGTCCGCATTGAAACCCAATTTGGCAACATGCTGGTCCACCTGTACGATGAAACCCCGCAGCATCGCGATAATTTTTCAAAACTGGCGGAAGAGGGTTTTTATCAGGACCTGCTGTTTCACAGGGTGATCGCTGGCTTTATGATCCAGGGTGGCGATCCGGATTCGAGGAATGCCCCGGCCAGTGCGCAGCTGGGCAGCGGAGGACCGGGTTACACCATACCGGCAGAGTTCAATCAAAGATTGATCCACAAAAAAGGCGCCCTGGCCGCAGCCAGAACCGGCGATGCCGTGAATCCGCAAAAGAAATCATCGGGTTCCCAGTTTTATATCGTCCAGGGAAATCCACAGACCGAAGCCCTGCTCACCAGGGTTGAAGACCAAAAAGGATTCAGGTATACTGAAGAGCAAAAATCCATTTACTTAAAACTGGGAGGGACTCCCTTCCTGGATCAGGATTATACCGTCTTTGGCGAGGTGATCGAAGGCCTCGATGTCATAGACAAGATCGCATCAGTCCAGACCGGCAGGTCTGACAGACCCGTCGAGGATGTAAAAATGAAAGTGGTCCTGCTGCATTAAACGGCCCGGATCCCCATCTGAACTGGCTGTAAATACTTACTGTTTTTCTTCTCGTAAAAGTTACCCACAGATCAGAGTGTCATTCGATCCAAACGAATCACAGACCTTAATGGGCTTGATGAAATCCTGCCTGAAAAAATGACGGTCAGTCTTTATAAACCAGACCTTTGGAATAACTTGCGTGGGAAGATGGAAAATTCGGTTTACTCAGAATAACTGAAATACCTGACCATCGCTGCAATCCTGCGATCCTCCCTCAAATGGGGAATGATGTCGTAAAGATGGTGAATTTGCTCAGGATAGTCCTGCAGCAATTCCTCGATCGAGGCATGAGCTTCCTGATCCAAACCCGACTTCATCAGTAAGGCGATCCGGCAACAAACCAGATCCGGACCTACGGAATATTTATCTGCCTTGTCCAATACTTTTTTGGCTTTTACCAGGTTGTCCTGTCGGATTAAAAATTTGATGAAATCCGACCAGTACTGGCTTTGCTCCTGCCCGATCCTGGCTGCCTTCCCGTAATGGAATTCAGCCTTTTTCAGCATGCCCAGATTCTCATAGGCCAGGGCTGCGCCGGCATGGAACTCCTCTCTGTACTCGTCCAGAGAAATTGCCTCCAGAAAATTTTCCAGTGCTTTGTTCCAGTTGCGCTCATGGGTATAGCATTCTCCCAGATAGAAGAAAACTTCATCGTTGTAAGGATCCTGATGGACGGACTGTTTCAACAGCCTCTTTGCATCCGGGAACCTGCGCAATTTGATCAGGCATTCAGCCATGAAGGCAATGAGTTCCGTATCGGGTCCGAACATCTCATTGGCCTCCTCGTAGCAAGTATAGGCCTTCTCGTACATTCCGACCTGAAGCGACAGTTCTGCGCAGTCCAGGTATCCCTGTTCAAACCGCGGATTGATCAGAAAAGAATATTCCAAAGCCTCGAGGGCCTTGTCGTATTCTCCCAGACAAGAATAGGCGTGACCCAGATTATACCAGGCAAGGTATGAATAAGGATTCTGGTCTATGATGCTCTGGTGCAGCTCAACGCTCTCCTCGTATTTCTTGGAGAACTCGACACTCACCCAGATCTGTTGCAGCGCTTTGGAATTGTTGGGATTGGTGGTCAACACTTCCTTCAGCGTATAAAACATTTTCTCAAAGTCTTTCATGGATTCGTAAATAAATGCTTCCACTAAAAAAATTTCCTGTAACTCGGTTTTATGGAATCTGCATTTAAGTCCCTCTATCAGGTTCAAGGCTTCTGTTTCATTCTTCTGTAATGCGAGCAGCCGGGCATGAAGCAGGTGAAGATCCATGTTGTTGGCAGAGGTAAGTGATTCTGCAACGTGTATGGTTTTCAGCGCTTCTTCAAACCTGAACTGGGCCATCAGCAACCTGGCCTTGATGATATAAAAACTGACTTTGCTCTTGCAATACTGTATACCCAGATCAACAACCTCCAGCGCATTGCTCAGGTAGCCTTGTGCTTCGTAATGTTGGATCAGCTTATGAAAAGATTTTTCAGTCCATTGCTTGGGAGATAAACTCCTCAATGGGCCTTCAAACTCTGAAATGAGTTGATTGAGTTTTGGATTTGGCTTCGTTTTCCTAGACACTACCTTCTCAGGGATTAAATAAGGACCCGTAAAAGTATATAATTCCGCTTATACCCCATTCAAAATTATTTTTTCAGAGTCATCCCGATCTTCCGTAAAGTTTTTTTATAATATAATTAAAAATATCAGAATCAATATTTTACAAATCGGCATTAATTAGCATGTATATCTTGTCTATTCATAACTCACTCTTGTTCACGGAATAGAAATTTTTTTAACCCCAAACATTTTTTTTCAAAATCGAACGGCAGCTTTCCTCCTGCCATATATACGCCTGCCATGATCATCAGACCGGAATACAAATGCCAGCTTGCAAGGTGATCCTTTTTTAGCCAGATCGCGATCAGGGCTGCAATCAGGGGCTGCAGGTAAATGTAATTGCTTACCAGCGACGGATGACTATACTCCAATGCCTTGGCATTGAAGGCGTAGGCAAGAAAGGTGGTGCACACCAGTACAAACGCCATGCTCCACCCATGCACAGGTTCCATCTTCCACCAATCCACCTGGCTCAATTGCACCATTCCAAAAGGAAGGCACATGATAATGGCAAACAGGAACAACCACTTCATCAACTCAAAACTGCCATACTTGCTGATCAGAGCGGGAGCCCTGGTCAGAAACAATCCAAAAAATACCGCATTGAGCAAAACCATCAGGTCGCCGGACAGGGTGTCGCCGCCGCCTTCGCCGTGGTATGAGGACCTGATTACCAGATATGCTCCTCCAAAGCCAAGAAAACAACCGATCCATTGCACAGCATTCATGCTTTCGCCCTGCACTACGCGAATCAGCATGACAATGATCGGCGTGCAGATCATGATCAGCGAGGCATGGATGGGACTGGTCAGAGCCAGACCATTGAAAAACAAAAGCTGGTTTGCAAATACACCGGTGAATGAGCAAAATAACAATCCCGGCCAATCCGACCGTTCGATCCTGGCGGGGAGACCAAAAAAAAGGATGAAAAGCAGGGATCCCGCCATGACCCGCAGCAAAATAAAAGCATTGGGACTGATCAACCCCGGGTCCAGTATGATCTTGGCTATGCTGTAGTTGGCTCCGTAGATCCACGCCACTGCAAGCAACATCAGATGTGCTTTCCAGTAGGGCTTATTCATGGTTTTGATCCGGAGTTAAAATATACCTCAATGAATTATGGTTGTGATCTGATGTCATGGTAATTACTTATTTTTTATTTCGCATTTTGCCAAAAATTCTTGCCCAACCATAAGTGAAAATGTCTGAAGTAAAATTGTCTTCCATTCACATACCGATCGCAGAAATGCAACCAATCAAAAGTCCTCAAAGGTATCTCAATTCAGGTAATCGCACCGGTTCAGAATAATTTAAAAAATCAGAATAATAAATCCATTTTCAATCCTCCAACGAAACAAAAAACAAACGGAAGACCGCCTGACTCAATATGAATCTGCCGCAGATGCGTTACACACTCCCGTCGCAGTGAAAATTCCGCTGGAAGGCCGACATCAGTTCATTTGATAATTAATTTCTTATGAATGGCGATTTTCGATCATTTAAAAAAAATTATCAGGCCCGGATTCAGGTTATACCTTTTGTTCATACCTTACCGATGCAATCACATCATTCACGAAAAAACCAATTGATATATGGGCACGGATCCAAAACACATCAGAAATGTAGTCTTGCTGGGACATGCGCACTCGGGCAAAACCTGTATGGTTGAGGCCATGTTGTTTGAAGCCAAGGCCATCACCCGACGCGGGAGTATTGAAGCAGGCAATACGGTCTCCGACTTTACGGAGCTCGAGCAGGAACGCAAAGGAAGCCTCTTCAGCAAATTAATGCATGTGAGTTGGAAGGAATCCAAAATAAACCTCATAGATACTCCGGGATCGGATGATTTTGTGGGAGAGATCCTGGCATCGATGAAGGTCGCAGACCTGGGCATCATGGTCCTCAATGCCGCGCATGGCGTCGAGGTCGGCACGGAATTGATCTGGGAATACAAGGAAAAATTTGGATTGCCCGGGATGTTTGTCATCAACCAATGCGATCATGAAAAAGCGGATTTCGATGCTACGCTGGAGCAAGCCACTGCGAGATTCGGCACCCGCCTGATCCCATTCCAGTATCCTTTAAACCCCGGCAAGGGCTTTAATGCCATCATTGATGCCTTAAGAATGGTGATGTACGAGTTTCCTGCGGATGGGGGCAAACCCGTAAAGAAAGAAATTCCATCCTCCGAAATGGAAAGAGCCAAAGCCATGCACAATGTCATCGTGGAAGCCGCCGCTGAAAACGACGATACGCTGATGGAAAGATTTTTTGAGACCGGCACGCTGGAGGAATCAGAGCTTGCAGACGGCCTTCGCAAAGGGATCGCAAACCAGCAGCTGTTCCCCGTATTTTGTGCCTCCGCCACGGCCAACAAGGGTACCGGCAGGATCATGGGCTTTATCAACGACGTTTGCCCATCGCCGGCAGACAGGCCCGCTGCAAAAACCAATCAGGGGGATCTGGTCATATCCACCGCCGGCCCCACCGTCTTGTTTATTTATAAAACTTTCAGCGAACCCAAGGTAGGACGCGTCTCCTATTTCAAGGTGTACTCTGGAAAAGTGAAGACCGGAGATGAGCTGATCAACAATGCCAACCGCGGCCATGAACGCATCAACCAGATCTATGTCTCCAATGGCAAGATCCGCGAAACGGTGGACGAACTTTGTGCCGGCGACCTGGGCGTCCTGGTCAAACTCAGGGACAGCCATACCAATAATACCTTGTCTGTAAAAGGCAACGACGTTGAGATCGAACCCATTCCGTTTCCCGAACCCCGGATCAGGGCTGCCATCACCACGGAAAATAAAAACGACCTCGAAAAACTGGTCAAAGGCATCCATGAACTACAGGAAGAAGATCCTACCCTCATTCTCGAGCAATCTCAACGCCTCAAGCAAAACATCCTGCACGGACAGGGACAACTTCACCTGGACCTGGTAAAATACCGCATAGAAAAACTATATGGTATTCATATGGACTTCATCAAACCCCGAATACCCTATCTGGAGACCATCACCCGGGCCTCTGACACTTCTTACCGGCACAAAAAACAAACCGGAGGTTCCGGACAATTTGCAGAGGTACATCTCCGCGTGGAACCCTTTCACGATGATACGCCGGATCCCGCAGGACTCACCGTCCGCAACCGGGAGGTCGACAATCTGGACTGGGGGGGCAAGCTTGCTTTCTACTGGTGCATAGTCGGAGGATCCATTGACTCCAAGTTTTCGAGTGCCATCAAGAAGGGGGTGATGAACAAAATGGTGGAAG
>CAYXKO010000038.1:0-12252 GCA_964465435.1 uncultured Saprospiraceae bacterium
TCTTGGGCTCGAACCAAGGACCTGCGGATTAACAGTCCGACGCTCTAACCAACTGAGCTAAAGAGGCGTTTGATCCAATGGAGCGCAAAGATAAAAAGTCAAACCAATGTGGTTCAAATTTTCTGAAAAATTTTTTGCCCCCCTGGACCTTGCTTTATTTCTGAATCACCAAAGGTTTCATTCCCCAGGTCTTATCAGCTCCTATGGTCTGGATCAGGTACACTCCTGCAGGCCAGTTCGCCACGCTGATGCGGGTCTGGTTGCCGGTCATGTTTTCCTCATGGACCCTGTTTCCTTCCGGGCTGAACACAGCCAATCGGGTTTGGGATCCGGCGGGACGGTCCAGATCTATGTTTACAAAATCCCTGGCAGGATTGGGAGATACTCCGATGGTGATGGACGCCTGATCGCGTGTGCCTGCTATGGGTGCAGAGGTCAGGTATTCAGCTGTGGTATCATTGCTGACCTCTCCGGCAAATTCTTCCTCCACTGCATCATAAACCAAAACCGGTGCGCTGTAACCGGGTGACATAAACCGGTAGGAGATGACCGTCTGGTTTCCGATGGGAAAGGGGCCAAAGAAAAGCTCGATCACCGACCTGTAAGCAAGCTTTACGCAATCGTAGGTATTGTTTGTAGTTTTCAGTCTGCCCCAGGCTTCTGCTTTGGAAAACATGGTGATCTCAGCCCTGACAGGACCCTGGTCAGTTTCGATATTGATGGTGGATGTATCCTGGAATTCATCTCCAAACATCAATGGATATTCTATCTGGGTAAGTGGACTGTTGTACACTATTGGCGGATCAGAGGAAAAATCGGTTTCTCCCAAAATTTCCAGCCTACTGGCAGTTTTGCGAAATACCGTAAAATAGGCAGAACTGTCGCTTCCATACCTCAGGGCTACGTTGCCGGCAGGAAACTTTTCTTTTTGGGGCACTTCATTCATACTTACGAAAAAAGAAGTGTCCGGGGTCTGGATGATGATATCCGATGGCGTTACGTTCCAGTTGAGGTTGGTGCCCAGAGCCTCCATATCCGTAGGATTGATCAGGCTAGCATCCAGGATTTTGGAGATCATTCTTTGCCCTGCTTCGGGGCCGGAGGTGTAGATCGGCTGGGCGCCCAGACCGAGAAAACAGCTGGTAAAGAGGAATAGTAGAAGTTTTTTCATAATTAATTTCTTGAATTTACTGCCAAGGTAAAGCGAATTACTGTTTGAAAGGACTAATTTTGGCTCTTTAACATAGTCTTAAGAGGCGTTTTATTACCGAAAAGGTTCCCAGGTCGATAGCTTTGAAACCATCCAAAGATTGAAAGCAAAAAAATCATACGGCCAGCATTTTTTGCACAACAGGCATACGATAGAAAGGATTGCACAGCTGGTCCTCGAATCCGGCATGGACAGGGTATTGGAAGTGGGTCCGGGCAAAGGGGCCCTTACCCGGGAACTCCTGCTAAAAGTTCCAGATTTTATCGCCGTGGATGCCGACCCGGACATGATCCGTTTTTTGAAGGCACAGTATCCGGGACATGAAAGCCATTTCGTTCTGGCGGATTTCCTGAGATTCGACCTTAAAAATTTATTTGAAGGCCAGCAATTCCTCCTGTTTGGAAACTTCCCATACAATATTTCATCCCAGATCGTATTTAAGGCACTGGAAAACCGGGATCGCGTACCCATTTTACTGGGCATGTTTCAAAAAGAAATGGCTAAAAGAATCGTAGCTAAAGAAGGCAATAAGGATTACGGAATACTGGCTGTGTTGAGTGCGCTGAATTACCGGTCCAAAATTCTTTTTGATATCGACCCCGGACAATTTTCGCCACCTCCCCGGGTAATGAGTTCATTCATCCGCATGGAGCGGTTGGATGAGCGTCCGTCTCCGTCCGATTTTCAAAAACTGCACCGACTGGTCAAAACAGCCTTCCAGTTTCGCAGAAAAACCTTGCGAAACAACCTGAAGGGCATCCCCGGAGCAGAAGGAATCATCAACGATGCTTACTTCGACCAAAGGCCGGAGCAGATTTCCCCGGAAGAATACCTCAGACTTGCCGCGATTTTTTATCCGGATCCGGGTTAAACCGTACCGATCTTTTATGAGTTATTGTCTAACTAAAATCATTGAGCAATATGACTTTCCAGGATAAGATCAACAACGACCTAAAAGAGGCCATGAAAGCCAAGGACGAGAAGGCACTCAGGGCCATCAGGGCCATCAAGGCGGCTATTTTGCTGGCTAATACAGATGGCAGCGGACAGGAAATGAACGATGAGCGCGGCATCCAGATCGTCAGCAAGCTGGTCAAACAAAGGAAGGAGTCCCTGGAGATCTACGAAAAACAGAACCGGGAGGACCTGGCCCAAACAGAACGCGAAGAGATCGAAGTGATTTCCCGGTATCTGCCTGCCCAGATGTCCGAATCCGAACTCAGGGATGCCATTTCTGCGATCATTCGGGACACCGGGGCTTCCGGTCCGGCGGACATGGGTAAGGTCATGGGAGTCGCCTCCAAGCAACTGGCCGGTAAAGCGGACGGAAAAACCCTTTCCGGGCTGGTCAAAGACATGCTCAGCCGCTGAGCCTGATCCGCGGCAGCGTGGCAATTAAGAATCTGCTTTTGTAAAAGCGGGGGATTGGTTTACCTTTAAGCTTCAAACGAAAGTGGAATATGGAAAACCAAAACAAACCTACCTTTAAACCCTATGTGGATCCCAACGTGTCGGTGCCCGAGTTCACCCTGAAGGCCATTATTCTGGGCATCCTCTTTGGAATTCTTTTTGGAGCTTCCACCGTATACCTTGCCCTCAAGGCCGGGCTTACCGTCTCTGCTTCAATACCCATCGCGGTATTGGCCATTTCCCTTGGAAAGCGGTTTCTGGGAACCTCCATCCTGGAAAACAACATCATACAAACGACCGGGTCTGCCGGCGAGTCCATTGCGGCCGGTGTCGTATTCACCCTTCCGGCCTTCCTGTTCCTCTCCGATGAACAGGTGGGCGACCAGTATTTTAATTATTGGACCATTTTCACCCTGGCCACCTTTGGTGGCATCCTCGGCACGCTCATGATGATTCCGCTCAGGCGCTCCCTGATCGTCAAGGAGCACGAAACGCTCCCTTATCCGGAAGGTACGGCCTGCGGTCAGGTCCTGATCGCCGGGGAAAAGGGCGGGGACTTCGCCAAAAGCGCTTACTTCGGACTCGGCTTCGCCATGCTTTATGCGATCCTCCAAAAAGTATTTCACGTCATTGCCGAGTTGCCCAAATGGGGTACCGAACAGGCAAACCGCTTCTTTCCATCCGCGGTCGTGAGCAGCGAGATCACACCGGAGTACATGGGTGTTGGTTATATCATCGGGCCCAGGATTGCAGGGGTTCTGGTAGCAGGAGGTATTTTGGCCTCCCTGGGCCTGATCCCCCTTTTGGCTTACCTGGTTCAGCCGGATGTGATTGCTGCCCAGCTGGCCAAACTGAACCTCCTCGATCCGACCATGCCCAGTGCCCGCTTTGGATGGGATCCCGTCACCCATACTTTTGGCGATACGGCCGACGCGGTATACCGGGCCTACATTCGCCAGATCGGTGCCGGTGCCGTGGCAGCCGGTGGTTTCATAACGCTCCTAAAAACCATACCCACGATCGTTTCCTCCTTCAGGGACAGCCTTGGCTCCATGAAAGAAAAATCCGAATCGACGGTCAACCGCACGGAAGACGACCTGTCCTTTAAAGTGGTACTTTTCGGATCTCTCGGACTTATCGTCCTATTGGCGATACTTCCACAGATTCCGGGCACCTCCATCCTGAGCAAGCTTTTGCTGGGCCTGCTGGTGATCATCTTTGGTTTCTTTTTTGTGACCGTTTCCAGCCGCATCGTAGGGATCATCGGCTCCAGCAACAACCCCATTTCAGGCATGACCATTGCCACCATCATGGGCACCGCACTCGTCTTTATTGCAGTAGGCTGGACCGGAAAAATTTATGAACCCATGGCCCTGGTGATCGGTGGCATGATCTGCATTGCAGCCGCAAATGCGGGTGCGACATCCCAGGACCTGAAGACGGGTTACCTGGTGGGTGCCACGCCCAAATACCAGCAGCTGGCACTTTTCATCGGGGCGATTTTTTCGTCACTGGTGATCGGGTTTACCGTCAAGTATCTGGACACGCCCACCGCGGATATGGTCTCCAAAGGGATCAACCACGCAATCGGAGAAAAATACGCAGCTCCTCAGGCTACCTTGATGGCCACTTTGATCAAGGGCCTGCTGTCTTTCAATCTCGACTGGGTATTTGTGCTGTGCGGAGTCTTTATCGCCATCGTATTGGAACTGTGCCAGGTGAAGGCCCTGTCATTTGCGGTTGGTCTGTACCTGCCCCTTTCCACTACGCTGCCGATCTTTATCGGCGGCCTGATCAAAGGGATCGTCGACTGGAGGGCAAAAAAGAAAAATGAGAAGGAAGAGGATTCTGAACTCGGCAAGGGCAGCCTTTTTGCCACAGGTCTTGTGGCGGGCGGTGCGCTGGCCGGAGTGATCGTGGCACTTCTCACCGTGGATGAGGGGATAGCCGCACAAATCGCCCAATTCAGCGCAGAGCACGGCATTACCTCAGCTTTCGGCACAGGAGGATATCATTTGCTGGGAGTCTTGTGTTTTGCTGCCATGGGATTTATTTTATACCGCATCGCCACTAAAAAATAATACATCCATTTTTTGCGCAGCTGATCATAAGGACCTTTTACCGGTATATGCGACATGAGTGTTCAATTCTGACTAATTTCGCCCACTATGCTTAAATATTCAGAAGCAGACATCATCCGCGTTGCCAGGGAATGTATCGAGATAGAAATGAAGGCGCTGGCCGACCTGAACAGCCAGATCCAGCATGATTTTGTAGCAGCGGTCAGAATGATCTTTCAAAGCCGGGGACGTCTTGTAGTCACCGGAATTGGCAAAAGCGCCATCGTGGGTCAGAAGATCGTGGCCACGATGAATTCAACAGGCACGCCATCCTTATTCATGCATGCGGCGGATGCCATACATGGCGACCTGGGTATGATCCAGACCGAGGATGTTTTATTGTGTCTGTCCAAAAGCGGTGAAACTCCGGAGATCAAGGTGTTGATTCCCTTGGTAAAATCCAGGGACATACGGATGATCGCCATGACAGCACAGGCACAATCCTACCTGGCCCAAAATGCAGACCACTGCCTGCTGACACCTGTCACAAAGGAAGCAGAACCCAACAACCTGGCTCCCACGGCCAGTACCACCGCCCAAATGGCGATGGGGGATGCCCTGGCAGTTTCCCTTTTGTTCCTGAGGGGTTTCAGTCCCAGCGATTTTGCCAGGTTCCATCCCGGAGGAGCCCTGGGAAAGCAGCTTTACCTGCGCGTAAGCGATTTTTATAAAAACAACCGCAGACCCTTTGTCCATCCCGATGACAGCCTGCAGAAGGTACTGATATCCATCAGCTCCGGTCGCATGGGCGCCACGGTCGTTTTAGATGCTGCCGATCGTCTGACCGGCATCATAACGGACGGAGATTTAAGGAGATTTTTTGAAAAATCCAGTTCCATGACGGGAGTGAAAGCTTCAGACCTGATGCATCCCAACCCGCGAAGCATCGGACCTGATAAAATGGCCATAGAAGCGCTTAAACTCATGCAGGACCTGAGCATTTCTCAACTGGTCGTAGCGGAAGAAAATAACTATCTGGGCATTATCCACCTTCACGACCTCATCAGGGAAGGTATTGTCTGACTAAAATTATCAAATCATGTTTTTTCCCATAGGAGATGATCAGGTCAAGGGAGGGCACAAACCCTTGTTTTCTTACTCCCTGATCGCAGTGAATGTGGCCATTTTCCTGTACGAATTCAGCCTGGGCCCCGAGCTCAGCAATATCTTCGTGACTGAATACGGCGCCATCCCCTTTGAGATCCTCTCCGGATCAGATCTCTATACCCTGATCAGCTCCATGTTCCTGCACGGAGGATGGATGCACCTGATCGGCAATATGCTTTTCCTCTGGGTGTTTGCCGACAATATTGAAGCGGTGATCGGTACTTTCAATTTCATTATATTTTACGTAATCGGCGGAATTGTCGCCACTTCTGTGCACATATTTTTCAATCCTTACAGCGAGATCCCCATGGTGGGAGCAAGTGGCGCCATTTCTGCCGTCATGGGAACCTACCTGATCATGTTTCCTGCCTCCCGGATCAAGGTACTGATCCTTATTTTCTTTACCGTGGTCTATGTCCCGGCGCTTTTCTTTCTGGGGATCTGGATCGTTCAGCAAATGGTGGCGGGTATGGGATCCCTCAATGAAATGGCTGAGGAATCATCCGGTGTTGCCTGGTGGGCCCATATCGGAGGATTTGTATTTGGCGTGATAGCCGGTTTTATTGCACGGGGACAATACCGGCACCGGTACCGGTATGAATAGTGATCCCGGACCGGGGATCTTTGCAGGCTTCAATTCTAAATTTCATTTCTGGCATCTTGTCCCCTCTTAAACAGATCCAGGCTGCCATTCTCCAGTCTCAATACACCCCGTGGACATACTGCGCTGCATACGCCACAGCCTACGCAAGAAGCTCTCACAATGTCCTGCCCGCGCTGTGCATAAGCCCTGACGTCAATGCCCATTTCACAATAGGCAGAGCAATTGCCGCATGAGATGCACTGGCCGCCATTTGTCGTGATCCTGAAACGGCTCAGATATTTCTGCTGGATTCCCAGGATGGCAGCCATGGGACAACCAAAGCGGCACCAGACCCTGCTGCCCAGCAGGGGATAAAAACCAACTCCGATCACCCCTGAAAATGCGGCCCCTATGACAAAGCCATAGAAGCTTCTCAACCAGGCCGTATCCACGCCCAGCAGCCTGGGTTCTCCCGTAAAATAACTGTACAATACTCCTGCCGTCATCAAAACAGATATCAACAAAACAGGATAGATCAGCGAGCGCTCCAGTTTCCAGGCTCCCGGGGACTTGTCAGATAGATGTCTGAAGGGATCCCCGGCAGTTTCGGCCAGGCCGCCACAGCCACACACCCAGCTGCAATACCACCTCTTTCCATACAAATAGGTCAGGACGGGGGATACCAACACGATCATCAAAATACCCCATACCAGCATGAGCCATCCGATATTGCCGGACCGCATCAGTTCATTAAGTTGCCAGCCATCGAAAAAGCCATAGTTCAGCGGCCACATGTTCTTGAGATCGTAATAGGGCAGGTTCAGCCTAAGCATCAGTTCCGGCAGCAGAAAGGCAAAGGCAAGCTGAAAAAACATCACGGAGAGGGTCCTCCAGACCTGATAGCGGGAATGACGGTACTTCCAAATAAATTTAATCCCAAAAAGCAAAATTGCCAGCGTATAAAAACATCCATAGACGAACCACTGACTGGCTCTTTGCCCCTTGAGCAGCATGCTGAGCGGATCAAACAGGGCGACCAGTCCTTTATTTTCTGTTTCTCCCAGTCCCAGAAAGGCTGGAAACCAATACAGCAAAACGTAAAAACCGGTCAGTATGACAGCCAGGATCCAGGCCATCCAGCCCCTGGAGCTAAGGGATGCTTCGGTATTGTGATTGTTTTTTATTCCGGCAGGCAATGAGCCGTACAATTGCCAGGCATAGGCCATCACTCCCAGAGACATAAGGACCAGGCTTGCCAACAAAAGGGTTGCGGATGGCGGCAGCAATTCCCCCCATACCAACGCGATCAAAACCAATCCGGAAAAACCGGTCAGCAAAGAGCCCAGCTTCAGGTCTCTCCGGTTGAATATCCTATTGCCGTAGTTTGAGTTTGTCCTCATTTTTGCAGAAATTTAAGAACCGAATTCAGGGACCAGGCCTTTTCAAGTTGCAGATCTTTTCCGGTCTGTTCTCTTGCCTTGCGGATCAGATCGGGTCCATAGTCGCGGTAAAATTCAGGATCAAAAAAAGCCAGGCGTATGTTGGAAAGCACTTCTGTAAGACCGGTTCCGGTCCTGATCCAGCGGTCGCACACTTCGTGACGAAACCGAATGCCCAAAAGGTTGAAGCCCGTCACACGCTCACTTTCTTTTTCATAGCAGATCCGGACCGATTTTTCCTCTGTCAGGTGTTGCCAAAACAGGGAAGCGATCTGCGGGGGGTCGACCGGGTTGACCTGACCGTAAACCTGATATTCCAAATCGAAAAATTTGGCGGAATTAAACCAGATCCCGGGATCGTATTCGCCCGGGCTTCCGCAAATTGTTTTTGCCATTGTTTTTCCCATCATGCGGCCGGTATACCAGACGGTCTTCGTAGGTCTTCTGCCCGGCTTGGGTGAGATCAGCTGGGCACAATCTCCAATGGCAAATACATCCTCGAGGTTTGTTTTCAAGAAATTATCGACCAGGATTCCCTTATCCGTTGCCAAAATGGTGCCTCTGACCAGGTCAATATTGGGCTTTACTCCGATGGTCAGACCCAAATACTGGCAATTTATTTCTGATCCATCCTCCGTCACTGCCTGGGAGACCTGCCCCTCAGAGTCCCCTCTTATTTCCTTCAGAGACTGGCCATGTCTTAAATCAATCCCATGGCGCCGGATGTGGCTGCTTACCATTTTTGCTTCCGGCACGGGCAGGACACCGGACCAGTATGCCGGTTCCCGTACCAGCAGGGTCACTTCAATTCCCCGGCTTTGCAACATTTCTGCCAATTCAACGCCTATGAGCCCGCCTCCGACTACAACGGCAGATCTGATTTTGGAAGACCGGATTTCCAGCATTTCGAGATCCTGCTTGTGGTAGAGACAGCCCACCCCGCTAAGCTCCTGACCGGGCCAGCCAGCCTTCAAAGGCATGGATCCCGTAGCCAGAATCAGTTTATCGTATTGAATCGCTCCCCCGGAGGACAAATTGAGGCTTTTGTGCTCAAAATCAACGGAATCGACCTGCTCGTGTACCAGACCAATCCTGTTTCGGGCCCAAAAATCATCCGGGTAAGGATGAAGGTCCTTCCAGCTCATATGTCCCATATACTGATACATCAGTGCCGTGCGGCTGAAAAAATAGGCAGACTCATTGGAGATCAGGGTGATCCGGTGATCCGAACGTTTGCGTATGTGGCGGGCGGCGGTTACCCCGGCAATCCCGTTTCCAATGATGCAGATATGTGCCATTTATGAAGTTGCGTCGAATACAAACATAATGGATTTCAGGGCACCTGTCCCGAATTCCGGTCTGGCATGTGTTAAAATTCATGGGGGGTCAGGTTTCAGGATCCAAACCGGAAATCGAATACCGAGAGAATTTCTGTTGTAAGCATTTGAAAATTTGTGGGATACATATTTTATTTTTAACAAAACAAATTTAAATCCTTTGGCAGGCCCGAGTCCGGCAAAAGTTCGTCTAATTATTTTCAAAAAACATTTTAATAATTCTCTAATATTGCAGATCAAATCATCTTTTACATTAAAAATTAGTCAAATGAATAGAAACTTTACTCTAGCCCTTTTACTGGTGCTTGCCTTTGTTTTTCGTTCGGACGCCCAAGCTGTCAGGAGGGTTCTGATAGAAGAATTTACCAGCGCCACCTGCGGTCCCTGCGCTGCCACCAATCCGATCTTTGATCCTTTTCTGAAGACCTTTGGAAATCAGGTCACTGCTCTGAAGTATCAGAGTTACATTCCCGTGACCGGAGATCCCATGTATGGACAAAATACTCCTGAATCACAGGCCAGGCATAGCTTTTATGGCATAAACTCGGCTCCTTCCTGCAGAATGGACGGTGTGACTCCACATAATGGTCATCCCATCAACCTGGTAGCCAATCCGACTCCTCTTACTACGCGCCTGGCTGTTACCTCACCGATAGAACTTACTGTCGATCATAAGGTAACGCTCGAAACCGGCAAAGACAGCATCGAGATCAATATCTCCATCAAGAACGTCAGCAGCACGGATTTCACCGGTGCAAATTATGTACTCCAAACAGTGATCACCGAAGAGGAGATCAAGTTCCCCCGTCAGGCGGCCACCAATGGAGAAACTGAATTTTCCCACGTGATGAGAAAAATGATCCCGAATGCTTCCGGCACCCGGATCACCCAGGCCATCGCTCCGGGTCAGACACAGGATTTCAGATTTAAGGTTCCGCTTCCGGCTTACCTTTATTCTGTAAATCAGATCGCTGTAGTAGCCTTTGTACAAAATGCCGCTACCAGCAGCAAGGAAATATTCCAATCCGCTCACAGCGCACCGAAGGCTCCGGAAGGAAATTTCCTCGATGTGGCCATGATCAAGGGAACCATGAAGAATCGCGTGGATCAGTGTGACAATAGCGTTTCTTTTGATGTGGAAATTGAAAACGTATCCACAGATCCTACTCCCATCACATCCATTGATTTTGTTCAACTCAATGGCGGGGTAGCCCGTCCCAGGGTCAACTGGACCGGAAACCTCATGCCCGGAGACAAAGCCGTGGCAACTTTCAACAACCTTCCGCTGAACCTCGGCAGCTCCACCTTTAATTTCTACATCGAGCGGATCAATGGTGGTGCTGTGAAAGATCGCAACGTGGTTAATAACTTCCAAAAGCAAATACCATTGCTCACCTTCCCATCCGCTACCAACGGCAATAACCTCAACGAAGGTTTTGAAAATGGAACGGGCACTACCCCTGTGGCAAAAACCTATGTGGCATCACAGGGCCTCAGGATCTTCCGCGCTAGCGCTGCCCAGGGCAATAACTTCCCTTATCCGATGGGAGGTTTTGGCCAATCCGTGTGGAATATGTTTTTTGCCTTCTCTGACCAGGGCGTTGCGGGTGCCTCTGCCTCCCTGTATTTCGACAAGATCGATCTCTCACAGGGTGTAAAAACAGAAGCTACCTGGAATTATGCCTATGCCACCAAGGCCCTGACGGATACCGATAAGATGGAATTACTGGTTTCTAAAGACTGTGGTGATACCTGGACCAGCGTGTACAGCAACTCCGGAACTTTCATGGCTTCCGTGCCTGAAGTTGACGTTGTGAACAGCCACATTCCCGGATTCTGGCTGCCTTTGCCTGACCAGTGGAAAGCTGAAAAAGTGGATCTTTCCGCTTTTGACGGCACTCCAGAACTTTTGGTTCAATTTAAAGGCACCGCCGGCAATGGCTGGGCATACTTCCTGGACGACGTGAAGATCCAGAATGCCCCTTCAAGCACAAACAACCCCGGCAACATCACCGACATGAAAGTGTTCCCCAATCCTGTTTCAGATCTCATCAACCTGGACGTCCGCATGAGCGAAAGCACACGTGCAGATATCAGATTGTACGATATGCAGGGAAAGATGGTCAGCCTTCTGGCCAATGGAAAGCAACTCAACGTCGGAAGCAATACACTGAGCTTCCCTGTTGATGTAAATGCTGGTATTTACCAGATCGAACTAAGAACTTCCAAAGGTGTGCAGACTCACAAGATCAGCATTCTCTAAGAGAAATATTAACTGAAATAAAAAGCCTTCCTGTCACCAGGAGGGCTTTTTTTTTGGAAGTGGGTATTCAATCAATTCAGAGTTTCACAAACGGAATGGTTTGAATTGCAGAGCCTCGGCCAACCTGCAGGCAATACCAGCCGGATTTTAATTCTGCCACCGAAACTTGCATTCTTTGCTGTCTGATGATTCCCTGCCTTATCGGCCGTCCACACAGATCCAATATCGCATAATCCAATCCCAATAAATTTTCTGTCAGTGACATGTTTAATACGTCTTCAACCGGATTGGGAAACAGCTGCACTTTGAATTCCCGGACAGGGTCTTGGTTTGCTGTGGCCGGAACAACCTCGACCTTACAATATTTCACGATGGAGTCACTGCCCATGGCATTGCTGACTTTCAGCCCCACATCAAATACCCCTTCGTTGTCATAAATGATCCCCTGCGGATTTCTTTCATTTGAAACCGGGTTCCTTGCTCCCGGAAACTCCCAATACCATTCCGTGGGAGAAAAAGAGGACTGGTCGAAAAAGTCAACAGATTCTCCGGCTGCAATTCTCAGTTTTGAAATCCTGAAATCAGCCACCGGAGCCGTTTCTCCCTTAAACTGATACGCACTGATGCGCGTACCTGCCTGGGTCAGAACCAGGATCCCATCCTTGGCCAAAGCAGGATTGCAATAGACAGACCGGCGGCGCGTCCGGCGACGCCACGGGCGTCGGACACGACCAGGCGAGGGAGGCCCGTGATGCGACAGGCGCGTGACCCCGCGATGTCCAC
>CAYXKO010000039.1:0-12218 GCA_964465435.1 uncultured Saprospiraceae bacterium
ATTCCCATTGCTTCCCATTTCATCCACACGGACAGAATGTATCCTGCCGGGATTCCCACAAACCAATAAGCCACTGTCGTGATCAGGGTGGGAATTTTTATATCCTGCATTCCCCTTAATAAGCCAATGCCGACCGCTTGCAGTGCATCCGAAATCTGGAAGGCTGATGCAAGCGTCAGCAACAAGGCTGCAATGCTGATGACAGATTCGTCCAGGGTGAATAAATGGGGTAATGTATTTCTGGAAAGGAGAATTGCAGAGGCTGTTAGAACGGAATATGCCAATGCAGTCAGAATGACCAGTCCTCCTGAGGATTTCAGGGCTACGCGGTCTCCAAGACCTGAAAAATGGGCAATCCTGATGGCTCCGGCTGACGATAGTCCAAGTGAAACCATGTAGGTTACAGTGGCTATCGATATGGCAATATGGTGAGCTGCAAGTTGTTTGGCACCAAACCAACCCACCATGACCGCCAATACAGAAAAGGCCGCGACCTCGCTGGCTGCCTGCCAGCCAGAAGGAAGTGCAAGCTTCAGGAAGTCCCTGATCCTTTGCCAGTCCAACTCCATTCTTAGTGCGCGATATTGGGCCTGCAATCCTGAGTAATAAAGATGTCCCAACAAAAATGCCATCAGAATTGTCCGGGTCAGGAAGGTGGCCATTCCACTTCCTTCCAATCCATAGGCGGGCAAGCCAAAATTTCCGAACACGAGTCCAAGGTTCAGGATCAGGTTCAACAATATGGCAGCTATCGAAAAGATCATGGGAACTTTCATTTTCTCCAGGCCGTCGTAAAATTGCTTGACGATGTAAAAAATCATCATGGGAAGTATGGACCAGGACATCCAGCTTAGGTAGGGCCGTCCAAGATCTACCACCTCAGGGTCTTGATTCAGATGGTCCAGGAGAAATTGCAAACCTGAGACCGCGATCAGAATGATCACAGTGATGGTTGTGCCGGCGTACAAACCCTGTGACAGCAATTTGCCGCTGTCCTCTTTTCTGTTGCGTGCATTATAGTCTGCAATCATCGGGGCCATGACTGAAGCAAGCCCCATCAGGGCAACCATGGGAATGCTGAGTATGTTGTTGATCAGACTGGATGCGGCCAATTCCCTGTATCCCAACCTTCCTACGATCATGGCATCCGTGATGTTGATGGCCATCTGGGAAAGGTTGCCCAGTATAATGGGCCAGGCCATCTTCAGTATTTTTATGATCTCCCTTGAATTTCCCATGAGCCGGCCTGACATTTATTTGAATCAAATGATTAATGCATAAGTCTTGGACAGCGCAAAGTTTATAAATTTTTATTTCTAAATGTAATTGGATCTTGTTGCGCATGGCTGCATCCTTGATATTTGGCATGATTTTTTCGATCAGTGTGTCGTTGGAAAAATCAGAGTACGGCGGCTTTACAAAATGATTTTTCAGCATTATTTTGAGTTCACCCAGGTTCTAACAACATGTCGTTAGCCGACACATGTCAGTTTGTTATTATTTACTTTTTTTTCATATTATACATTTCAAAGGGGTGTGCATGTATAGCATTCTATTGCATACAGTATTAGGCATTTCTTAAAAAAATATCTGTTTAAAGATTTGACGGCTCGGCAATAATGCCTCAACATTGCACTTGTAACAGGAAGCCGACGTACTTGTGACCAGGGCCAGGATGATTGATCAATCCGGTCTTTATTACTTCGTCCTCAATCAAAATTTCGGTTTCATGTTATGACGTCTTCTGGCTTTCGCGGGGCATTCAAACTCACCCCGATCGCAAGCAGGGATTGTGCGCAAACGATAACCAAATACGTAAGGGGCATTGCCCTGAAAGCTCGCAGTCTTCATACAATAACCGTTTTTTTAACTCAAACTCACAAAACTCATTTTCTCAACTTGACCTTCCGGAACCGGAAGGCCCTGGGGGGAAAATGCATTTATCCGCCGAAAATTTTTGTGATGTTTTTTTTAATAAACCTAATTTCAAATTGTATGAATGTACCAAGCTTACTAACAGTCTCATCGAAGCTCCGAACAAGCTTCATGATGCTGCTGATGAGCGTTTTCGCCGTGGTGAGTTACGGTGGAATCGTCTTTGACGGCAGCCCAGGCACCAGTGCTCCGCCTGCCTTCCTAGGCAGCAGAGCCATGTTTTCTTTTCCCGCTGACCCGCGGCCCACTTTTGCAAGCTACTCAACAGCTTCCATCAGCGATCAGTGCCCCGGCGAAATTTCCTTTTCCACACCCCTCACTCACGTTAAGATCGGTGGAGGTTGGGCCACCTGGAGTCATGGCTACTCAGGTTCCGTGTACACATTGGTGCCGGGTACCATGGTTACCATTACCTTGCCTGCAAACACCAGGGCATTTTATTTGTATGCAGAGGGAAACAGCTTTGCGTTTGCCAACATTACTGCCAATGCAAATGATGGAACCACTTCCGGACCCATCGCCGTTAGTGGATTTGCCGGTGCTCACTACTATGGCTTTTACACTACCAGCCCAAATTGTCTGCTCACGACTGTACAGATCGTTGTTGATCCTTCTGCAGCTGGATTTGCCATTGGTGAGTTTGGCATTAACATAGATGTCAACAATGGTGCCGTGGCGTGCAACGACAATATTCAGATTTCTTTGGATGAGAATTGCGCTGCGACCATTTATCCCGACATGGTGCTGGAAGGTGGTGGTAACGTAAGTTGTCCGGGTGACTACAATGTGGTAGCCCGCGACTGGAATACCAACCAGATCATTGACCTGGATGCCTTTGCACACTATCCACAGATAGGTGCTGCACACATAGGCAAGAAACTGAAAATTACCGTGATCGATCCTTTTACCGGCAACAGCTGCTGGGGAACGGCATACGTTGAGGATAAGCTTGCACCGCGCATGGTTTGCCCGCGCGATGTGGAGATTTCCTGTACACAAGCTACCACTCCGGGATCTACCGGTACTCCGACTGTAACTGAAGCCTGTGGTCAATTTACCTTAACCTACAAGGACGCCATCAGTCAAGGAGGATGTCCTGTTGGTTATGACAGGATCATCACCAGGACCTGGACCGCGGAGGATTCTTATGGCAACAAAAGCACCTGCGTACAAATCATACGCGTTCTTTTGGGCAATCTGACGTCCATCCCGGTTCCTCCGGATTTCACCGGTCTTGCTTTGCCAAACAATCTGCCTGCTTTGTCATGTGATGGCAAGATCGACAGAAATCTGAACATCAGCGCACATCTGAAGCCTGCTCCTGTATGCGTGGATGACTATCTGCTCGATCAGGCATATTTTATTGCTACCGGAATCAGAAGACCAAAGACCCTGGGATGGAACTGTCTTGAGACCGGACCTTATGCCGGTAATCCAAGTCCGGAAAGTGTATATTACCCTGCAGCTACAGGATGTTATGGAGCCAATGAGGTGATCATGTGGCACGGTACCGGTGCGCCTTCTGCGACCGGCTGTGGAAACATTGCCATCACTTACAGGGATCTCCGCATCGACATCGCCAAGCCAGGCTGTGATGCAGGTCCTGTAGGATGTTACAAGCTGCTTCGCACCTGGACCATGCTGGACTGGTGTACAGGCGCAGTGCGCGAGCACAATCAAATCATCAAGGTTGTTGATGCCGAAGGGCCTCAGATCCTTTATCCCGACAATATCATCGTAAGTACCGACCCATGGAGATGCGAAGGTAGATGGGATGTTTCACCGGCATGGGTGAAAGATAATTGCTCAAATGATGTTCATTACTCCATAAGGGTCGATAATGGTACCGTTTTGGGTAACGAAAGAACAGGTTATATCGTGGTAAATCTTCCTCTTGGTATCCAAAACGCATATATTGTAGCAGAAGACTGCTGTGGTAATGTCACAGAAAAACTCGTAACCCTTGATGTACAAGATAACACACCTCCGGTTCCGGTCTGTGACCAGAAAACGGTAGTCTCCATCACCGGAAATCTCTCTCCTGGTGAAAATCTGGCTAAAATATTTGCAGAGACCTTTGATGACGGTTCATTCGATAACTGCGCGCAGCATCTTTACTACAAGGTGATCCGCATGGATGAACTGGATGGTACCAACAATGGCAGCAACAAGGAATCCACTGTCTGCAACCGCGCAAACGGCGATGACAATCCTGCTGTGGCCGGATCTCAGACTTATTTCGACGATCTGGTTTACTTCTGCTGCAACGACGTGAACAACACAGTAATGGTTGTATTCCGCGTATTCGATGTGGATCCGGGCAAAGGAGCAATTAATCCTAACCGCATGAATTCAGGTGGCGACCTGTTTGGTCACTACAGCGACTGTATGGTGGAAGTGGAAGTTCAGGACAAATCCATCCCAACCGTGGTGGCTCCTCCCGATATCGTGGTTAGCTGCGATTTCTGGTTTGACATCAACAAACTGACCAATGCAGATGATGCAACCTTCGGACGTGTGGTAAAAGACATCGCATGGAGGAAGAAAGTGTTCACCAACGATGTGGTGTGTGAGTACTATTGCGAAAAGAACCTCATCACCGGATATCCTGGTTTTGTAGGTGGAATTCCGCCGGCTCTCTGGCCAGCACCCAACAAGGCTTGTGATTACTTCAATACCTTGTTTGATGCCGCTCATCCCGAGCGCAAATATGAACTGGTATGGGGATTTGACGGATATGTGCTCTCATCCTGCAACGTCAATCCTGAGATCACTGTTCAGGATCTGAGAGAGTGCGGACAGGGCAGAATCCTTCGCACGGTCAGTGCAAGAGGTCCCGGTGGCGTGGTTGTTTCAGCAACTCAGACCATTTGGGTGGTTAACTGTGATCCGTTCTATATCGATCCCAGAAATGCCTGCAGCACTACTGACGATATCGTATGGCCTGACTGTCAGGGACTGGGTACCTTTGTGGAAGGT
This sequence comes from uncultured Saprospiraceae bacterium, assembly GCA_964465435.1. GTDB lineage: Bacteria > Bacteroidota > Bacteroidia > Chitinophagales > Saprospiraceae > Vicinibacter. The sequence continues at coordinate 4,915 of CAYXKO010000039.1, forward strand.
TGCGGAGCGGATACCAATCCCGACAAAACCGGAAGACCGCGTGTTGTGAACCGCGCAAATAACACCTGTGACCTGATCGCAATTCAGAATTTCGATGAAGTGTTTACCATCGAACCAGATGCCTGCTATAAGATCCTTAGAAAATGGGTGGTGATCGACTGGTGTCAGTACGATCCAAACATTGACAGGGAAAAAGGAAGATGGGAATTTACCCAGGTTATCAAGGTACGCGATACCCAGAAGCCTGTTGTTACCTGCCATGTTGGTAACTGCGAGCCTGCAGTACTCAATGGTCAGGGATTGTGCGTCGGCCACATCAGCCTGCGCGCTACAGCAGCGGATTCCTGCACTCCGGAGGACTGGTTGTCCTACGAATATAAGATCGATGCATTCAACAATGGAACGATCGACTTTACAGTAGGTTCTCTGACGAGAAGACAGTTTGCACAGGGCGAAAGGCCGGTTGTAAGGAACAATCCTTTTGCTGATGATGTAAATAATCCGTTTGATGCAAGTGGTGTTTATCCGATTGGCGTGCACAGCATTACCTGGTACGTGACTGATGGTTGCGGCAACCTGGGCATCTGCACCAGCCTGTTTGAAATCAAGGACTGCAAGGCTCCGACGCCTTACTGTCTGACTGGTATCATCACCGTGCCGATGCCTGCATCCGGTTGTGTGGATATCTGGGCAAAAGACCTCAACTTTAACAGTTATGATAACTGTACTCCTGCATCCAGGCTTAAGTTTTACTTCAATGGCGATACGAGCAAGACATTCATCAGGGTATGTTGCGATGATTTCGTAAATGCCGGTGTGAATGACGAACTCCGCGTACCGGTTGAGATGTGGGTTGAAGATGCCGAAGGAAACCGCGACTATTGCAGCACCGTGGTCATCGTACAGGATAATCAAAATCTTTGTCCGGACAGCGGAAGCGCAAAGGGCAGGATTTCCGGTCAGCTTAAGACCGAGGAAGGACAGAATGCGGCTGATGTGATCGTGGATATTTTCAAGAGCGGTCAGCTGATCAATTCCAGGACCACGCTTCAGGATGGCCAGTACAGCTTCAGAGAGCTTGCGTTCCCTGAATCCTACATGCTGAAGGCAAGCCGCGACGGAGACTACCTGAACGGAGTGACAACCGCCGATATCGTTCGCATCCAAAAGCATATCCTGGGCATTGAGCCATTGGGCAGTCCGTTCAAGGTGCTTGCTGCAGATGTAAACAAATCAAAAGCTGTAACCGCTGCTGACATTTCTGAGATCAGAAAGCTGATTCTGGGTGCCACTGAAAAGTACAGCAAATCAGCCAGCTGGATGATCCTTCCTGAAGGCACAACCTTCCCGGATCCAAACAACCCATGGAACTACAACGTCGAGAAAACCATGACGCTCAACAGCGCACAGGATTTCATAAACTTCGTTGCATTGAAAGTGGGTGATGTTAACGGTTCCGCTCTTGCAAATGCAAACGGAAACATCCAGTCCAGAAGCAAGGATGCACTGAATCTGGTCATCGATGAAAGTTCTTTTGAAGCGGGCTCCCTGCACAAAGTGAGCGTAACTTCTTCCAACTTTAACCAGATTTCCGGATACCAGTTTACCTTGAATTTTGATAAGTCCATGTTCAGCTTTGAAGGTTTCGAAAGCGGAGCACTCAATCTGAATGATCAGAATTTCGGTACAAACTTCCTGAATCGCGGAATGCTGACCATGAGCTGGAATGCCGATCAGGCAGTAAGCTTGTCTCAGGAAGACGTACTGTTCACACTGGTGTTCAGGACCCTCAGAAAGGGAACCACAGCCGGTGTTATGGATATCACCAGCGATGTAACCATGGCAGAGGCCTATGATGCAAAACTGAATGCCAAGGAGGTGGATCTTCAGATCCGCAATATCAATGGCCAGAATGTGGCAGGTGTGTTTGAATTGTATCAGAATACACCCAACCCGTTTGATGCCTACACCGAGATCAGCTTCAGATTGCCATCTGCTTCAGCTGCTGTTCTGACCATTTACGACGTAACCGGAAAGATTCAGAGGGTGATCCAGGTAAAGGGACACAAAGGTGTCAATACCGTAAGGATCGACAAGTCTGAACTTAATGGCACTGGTATGTTCTACTACCAGCTGGATGCTGAGAATCAGACCGCAACGAAAAGGATGATCATTGTTGAGTAATCCCTTTTCGAACCCGAATTCAGGAAAACCCAGAATTACAATTTTATAGTTTTCCATAAAGCCCCGCTTAAAGTAGCGGGGCTTTTTTTTTATACTGCGGGCAATTCAAGGCAATATCCCGGATACGGACTCATGCAAGATTCGGGTGCCTGCTCAAGGTTAAACTTTTCCTAAAAGTCCTTCTATTTCAAAAAAGCTGTAACTTTGATCCGCCTTACGCGTTTTTTGCTTTATAAACAGACCTATAAATGATCAATTTCAATCTTTCCTTCCCGACATTTGCCCTGGCAGCGCTTCTTTCTTTTGTATCCTATTCATGCACTTCGCAGTCTTCTACACAGACAACCACCGCTTCAAGCGGCTATAAGGCTGAAAATGAGGGATGGCTTGTCAATCTGGATGAGGCTTATGAAAAATCCAAAAAAACGGGCAAGCCCATCATGGCAAATTTTACGGGAAGCGATTGGTGCGGTTGGTGTAAAAGATTGACTGCTTCTGTTTTTTCTCAGGATGAGTTTAAAAAATGGGCCAGCAAAAATGTCATCCTGCTGGAATTGGATTTCCCGAGGAGAAAGCAAATCCCGGAGGCCATCCGTACTCAGAATGCCTCCCTGCAGCAGGCTTTTCAGATTTCCGGATATCCCACCGTCTGGGTTTTTGACCTGGAGAAGGATAAAAAGACCAACCAATACCAGATCAAGGCCCTGGGTAAAACAGGATATACTCCCACAGTGGCTGAATTTACCAGTGGCGTAGACGCAATGTTGGCCACCAGAAAGAAGTAATTTCAAATATAATTTTGGTTTGAACTTCCCCGGGACACGTTGGGGAAATCTTCTTTTTTAACAATTATTCTTCAAACCCTCTATTTTTTGCTCCGGGCACGGGGATAATTTTCATTTTTGTAGAAAATTATATCGTGCAAAACAGCAGTACCGGATCCAATCGATCTGTCCACATGATCGTCATGGTTGCAGCCCTGGGCTATTTCGTGGACATCTATGACCTGATTCTTTTTGGCATCGTAAAGGACCCGAGCTTGAAGGACCTGGGAGTGCCTCCCGGTGAAATGTTTGAAACGGGTTCCTATCTGCTTAATATGCAAATGATAGGGATGCTGGTAGGGGGCATCATTTGGGGAGTGCTGGGCGACAAGCGTGGACGGCTGTCTACTCTTTTTCTTACCATTCTTCTTTATTCCCTGGCCAATATTGTCAATGGACTGGTCCAGACCATACCCCAGTATGCCTGGGTTCGCTTTATTGCAGGAGTGGGACTCGCAGGCGAGCTTGGTGTGGGCATAACGCTGGTTTCTGAGGTGATGACCAGTGAGCGAAGGGGAGTTGGAGCCAGTATTGTTTCAGGGATAGGAATAGCCGGAGCAGTGCTTGGTTTTTTGGTGGCAGATTGGTTTGACTGGCGTGTGGCCTATTACGTAGGAGGCGGATTGGGCTTGTTGCTTCTCGCTCTGCGGGTCAGTGTGTATGAATCGGATATGTTTCACCGGTCCAAAAATGAGAGTACCGTGGTCAGGGGGGATTTTCTTTGGTTATTTAAGTCCCGGAGCCGGCTGTTTAAGTATCTGCTGACCATTCTGATCGGTATTCCGGTGTGGTATGTCATCAGTCAACTGGCGATCAATGCCAGCAACTATGCCGCCACCGGCATATGCAGCGAGCCGGTTGAAAGCGCCCGGGCAGTGACGTTTCACTATATCGGGGCATCGGTGGGCAGCCTGCTCTTTGGTTATCTAAGTGAATGGTTAAGATCCCGTAGGAAAGCACTTTTTATCGGGCTGGCTGCACTGGCAGCTTTTGTTTTGATCTACTTTCTTTATACCGCCATGTCCGCCCTGTTTTTTTACAGCATTGTCACGGCCATGGGAGTGGCCATGGGAGGAATGTGGGCCATATTCATGGTCAATGCATCAGAGCAATTTGGCACCAACATTCGTGCAACTGTTACTACCACTGCTCCCAATTTTGTGAGAGGCATGGTGGTTCCGGTCAGCATATGCATTTCCTGGATTGGGGCGAGATTCGATCTATGGACCGCAGGATTGATTACGGGTATCATTTGCCTTCTGATTTCTTTTGTCGGGATTTATTTTGCCAGGGAAACCTACGGCAAAGATCTGGACTATGTGGAGTAGGGAATTGCCCGGATCATAGATGTCTATGTAATTGAAAATGCCCCGTAATACCTGAGTCCCGGAGTTCTATTGGGGAGCCGCTCTTTCTTTGTGAAAATAGGTTGTTTCCCGGATGGAACAAACACCTTGGTTTTTACAAGATTCTGTTTGAACGGCTTGATTGCGGACAACTTGGATCTGCATTTAAGGTCCTTCTTACTTTCATATTCTCAATGTAAATCTCCCGACTTATCATGCTTCCATCAGGAAACAGGATTCAGAACTATCAACCTTTTCAAAGGAAGAAACCATTTAAGGCGTGGACAGATGGAATCAGTGCATTCCGGTAAAGGGCAAAAAAAAGCTCCCGATGGGTTGTCCACCGGGAGCTGCTATTTTACTGGAAGTTGTTAGCTTACTTTGCAGCAGTCTTCTTAACCACACCAGATATGGTCAGGTAAGTTTGAGCAGGGTTGGTATTTGCGGTAACCGTTACCCTTTTGGTCTGCTTGGAACCATCTTCGGTGCCTTTGCCCTTGGAGTCAAATTCAACCTTGATTTCTGCAGAAGCGCCCGGTGCGATAGGCTCTCTCGGCCAGTCAGGAACGGTGCAACCACAGCTACCCTTAGCGTCTGAAATCACAAGAGGCTCAGAACCTGTGTTCTTAAACTTAAAGGAATACTTAACCATGTCTCCTTCTTTGATTTCGCCAAAATCGTGAACCATTGTTTCGTATTCAATGGTGGTAGTCGGACCCGTAGGAGCGGCAGGCATGGCTTCTCCGGAAGGGTTGGCGACATCAGATGTGGGAGCGACGGTGCCGGCAGCGGCATCAGTGCTTGCGGCACCTTCGGTACTGCTGCTTTCGTTCTTACAGGCAATTACTGCTACCAGGAGCAGAACAGCGAAAAGATTGATTAGATTTTTCATGTTTAATTACTGTTTTTTAATTTTTAAACCCAAAATTGACTGTAAAATTAAGTCTGCAATTCACACAGCCACTTTATCTATTCCATAATAGGTTGTTAATGATTGTATAAAACTAAGCTTTTGAAGATATCCATTCATTAAATTTTGAGGTGTTATAACAATTCAAACAATTATTTTGTAAGAGACCACCTTTTCTCGCCGCATGAACCCCGTGTCCGATGTCCCTGATTCCATTTAAGTTGTGTGCGTCCGGGTTAATGGAGATCATTACCCCCCTTTCCTGAGCATATGGAATCCAGTTCCAGTCCAAATCGAGTCGCATGGGATTGGCATTGAGTTCTATGACTACGCGGTGTTCAGCACAGGCATCGATGATCCTTTTGTGGTCGATCGGGTAACCCTGCCTGGAGAGCAGCAGCCTGCCGGTAGGATGCCCGAGGATTCGGGTTGCCGGATGGCCAATGGCTTTCAAAAGCCTTTCCATGGCTTTTTCCTCAGACATTTTCAGGTTGCTGTGAATCGAGGCAATGACGAGTTCAAAACCGGACAGAATATCCTCCGGATAATCCAGGCTTCCATCGGAGAGTATGTCAGATTCAATGGACTTGTAAATCCTGAATGGGGCCAGTTCCCGGTTGAGGACATCGATCTCCCTCCATTGCATTTCCACCCTTTCGATGCTGAGGCCATTGGCATAAAAGGCGGATTTGCTGTGATCTGAGATCACCAGGTATTCATAACCCAGCCTGATGCATTCCACAGCCATTTGCCTGAGACTGGCATTTCCGTCGCTGTAGGTACTGTGATTGTGAATAACACCCCTGATATCCTGATGATCGACCAGTCTGGATTCCTCAAAGCCTTCAAACTGGTGCAGGTCCCGGCATTCAGGCGGTATGTAAGCCAGTCCGGCGTTCTGAAAATAAGTTCTTTCGTCCGGTATTTCGGGGTCGGTTCCTGTTTTTGTGCCCAGGTATCGGAGGAAAGCCTCAGAACCTCCTGTTTCCTCCAATTGAACTTCTGCGGAGAGCGGAAAGCTTGCGATCTTCAATTCCAGGGGAATCTTTTCCTTCCAGATGGCTGTTATTTTATGGTCCTGCTCTTCGAGTGCCGCCATGTCCTCTGGTAAGCTAGAGGGTTTCCGGGAGATCAGAAAGCAGAGTTTGTCCAATACAGGCATCATCCTTCGGGCTTCTCCGCACAAAAAGATTTCAATGCCGGGCTGGCATTTTTTCAATTGATCGGAGATCTCCCTGATGTCGCTTTGAATGTTTGCCAGCAGAAACAAGCTGGAGTTTGAATGATGGAATTCCAGGACCCTGATCAGGTCCTCCTGGATCTTATTGCCAAATCCCTTGAGGGCCAGAAGCCTGTTTTCCCGGCAGGCATACAAGAGTTCGCCCGGGGACTCTACCCCCAACTCCTTCCAGATGGAGATCAGTTTTTTGGGTCCTATTCCTTTGATGGAAAGCATTTCCCTCACCCCCTGCGGAGTTTTGGCCCTTAGTTCCTCCAGGCTGTCGAAGCTGCCCTTGTTTTTGATTTCCAGAATTTTATCAGCCATGGTTTTTCCAATACCCCGGATCGAAGTCAGTTCTGCAGGGGACATATCCACAAGGGGGGTATCCAGTTTCCGGATGGCCAGGTAGGAGTTTGCGTAGGATTTGATCCTGAACTCGTTATCGCCATGGAGCTCCATCAGTCCTGCCATTTCATTGAATAAAGAGGCTATTTCCTTGTTGGTCATGTTGTTTACAGCTTATAAGCGTCAAAGTTAAGGTTCCCGGCTTGCAAAAGGGACAAATACTGAGTGGTCCCGAACCCAGGGCCTCTTAATAATTTTTAATGTACAGTTGAAAACCTTTCTGCCCTCACAGCTCAACCGGATTGTCATCAGGATGGTTTACTTTTGTTGATCAAAAGAAGGCAATATGCATTATCACAGTTTGGGTGAAATTCCCCACAAACGCCACACCCAGTTCAGAAAATCCGACGGCAGGCTGTACAGCGAACAGCTCTTTAGTACTGAAGGATTCTCCGATTTATATAGTTTACTAT
>CAYXKO010000040.1:0-12203 GCA_964465435.1 uncultured Saprospiraceae bacterium
GTGAATTTGTTTTCTTTACCGTGCTGTTTACACCGCAGGATTTTGTGATGTTCGGCTTGGGAATGCTCATCTTCATATTCATTGTTATTGTATTTACCATGATCTATGGCAGGTTGTTTTGTGGCTGGGTTTGCCCGCAAACGATCTTCCTGGAAATGGTTTTCCGGAAAATTGAGTACTGGATCGAAGGAAATGCAAACAGGCAAAGAGTCAACGATTCTAAAAACTGGACAACGGAACTCATAGTCAGGAAAGGTTTGAAGCATTTCGTTTTTTTGCTGGTCTCATTTGCGGTATCCAATACATTCCTGCTTTACATTATCGGTCGGGACGAATGGATTCAGCTGGTTACAGATCCCATTGGAAAGCATATTGGAGGCCTGGTTGCCATCATATTTTTTACTTTGGCTTTTTATGCGGTTTTTGCCTTTGTACGTGAAATCGTTTGTACCGTAATTTGTCCATATGGCAGGTTGCAGGGGGTTTTGGTTGATAGTCATACTCTTGCGATCAGTTATGACTATTTGAGGGGTGAACCAAGGACGAAGCACAAAACGTCTGATTATGGAGGCGATTGCATTGATTGCAACTTATGCGTCCAGGTTTGTCCTACCGGCATTGACATCCGAAATGGGTCTTCTCAGCTCGAGTGCACCCAGTGCAGCGCATGTATCGACGCATGCAACATGATGATGGAAAAGGTCAAACGTCCTACAGGACTGATAAAATATGCTTCCGCCGCCAATATTGAGTCCAGACTTAATTTTAGTTTGACTAATCGAGTTAAGGTTTTTTCTACGATACTGGCTGTTTTAATTGGTCTCCTGGGGTGGATTTTAATTTCCAGGTCCGTGGTTGACATTACGATACTGAAGGTGCCGGGCCAGGTCATGAAAGTAAACGATGATGGCAGTGTCAGTAATTTTTATTCCATGAAACTTACAAATAAAGGTAAAAAACCCATTACCTTTAATGTGGTTTTGGACGAAAACAAGGGTGTCGTCGAAGGGGTGGGGCATCATCCTGATTCCGTGCTGCCCGACACGAAGATTGATTATTTATTTTTTGTCACTGTGCCGGCTGATTTTTCAAAAGACAGAAAGACCAAAGTGAAAGTTCAGGTTCTTTCCGGCGAAAAGATCGTGTTGAAAAAGAAGCTTGATTTTATTATGAAACTGTGATTGATGAAAATTAATTTTGGACATTATGTCCTGATCGCTTATATACTAGGGGCTTTATTTATTTTATTTTTGGTCTATCTGGCATTTAGTCTGGATTTTCAAATGGCAGAGGAAAATTATTATTCCCGTGAAAAACAAATGAATAAGTTTTTGGAGGGAAGAAATAATTCAGTCAGGATCGGAGATCTGTTTACTGCTGAAAAGAAAGAAGCTAACCTTATGATCAGAATGAACCGGAACTTACTGGACTCCCTTCAATCTGTTGAAATTCAAATATACTGCCCTTCAGCCAAGGAAAGCGATTATTTGTATGAATCCCATATAGGGATCGGGGACAGCTTGATCGTGATTCCGATTAATAAACTAAAGACGGGCCAAAACATCATTAAGGCGGGTGTGGTGGCCGGTAATCAATTCTTTTACGAGGAAGACAATATATTTCTTTGATGTGGGAGTTTTTGATCTCGGGTTTGCTGCTTGGTTTGGCCAGCAGCCTGCATTGTGCTGGAATGTGCGGGCCCCTGGTCATTTCAATGCCATTCTATAATGCGGATGGTCAATTGTCATGGAAGTCAGTAGTTGAATATCACTTTGGAAAAACACTGATGTATGCCACTTTGGGTGCGGTTTTTGGTGTTTTTGGAATGGGAATCCGCATTTCCGGATTTCAACAGTTCTTTTCAATAGCCTTTGGCATATTAATGCTCCTGATCGTGCTTGGTCCCCGATTCAGTCCTGTAATTAAGTCGGTTGTTCACAAACTTGAAGCCTGCTACAGCAGCATGGTGTCCAAAGTGTTGAGATTCAAAAAAGGAGGGGCCTTTGTCGTGCTGGGATTAACTAATGGAATTATTCCCTGTGGCATGGTCTATGTTGCCCTGGGGGCATCTGTCATGGCTTATTCCATAACGTACGGAGCCTTGTTTATGGCTTGCTTTGGTCTTGGGACCTTGCCGGTATTGACATCCATTATTGCGGGTAGAACATTTTTAAGCAGGAGCCTGTCTGCCAATTTTGGCAAACTAAAGAATGCCGCAGTAATCTTCCTGGCTCTACTTTTTATATTGAGGGGAATGAATCTTGGAATTCCTTATCTCAGCCCAAAGATGGGTGAAGACCATAAGCTGGAATGCTGTAAAAAGCACTGAAGGAAAGGTCCCCGGAGAAATGATCTCTTAATTGCCTTTATTCTTGCTCGGAGGTTCTGAGTTGAACCAGGAACCAGGAACAGATAAAGCACACGGTACAAATAGATGCGATGATCATAATGGATGAGTTTTCTTATGATGCAAAGTTACGTATATATTATTAAAAGTTGTAATATAATTTTACTGAACTTTTTTGTTATTTATTCGTTCCTTTGTAATTCCCTGAATGTCTTTATTTTGTATTAAATTTAATTTATGAAATACTTATTTGGTCTTATTGTTTTTCTGTATACTCTGTCTGTTGAAGCACAGATTGTTACCCCTCAGCCGAGTCCCCTCTGTAAAATTGAACAGAAGTTTGGGCTGGGATCCATTACCATCGAATACTCGCGTCCCAGTATGAAAAACAGGGTTGTTTTTGGGGATTTGGTGCCATACGGCAAACTTTGGCGCACCGGTGCCAACAAGGCTTCAAAAATCACTTTCACAGATGATGTGACTGTTGAGGGTAAGCTTTTGCCAAAGGGTACTTATGCCATCTACACCATTCCGGGCGATATGTCCTGGGATGTTATTTTCTATTCTGATGCGGATCAACCTGGCGGTTTGCCAAAAACCTACGATATTTCCAAGGAAGCTTTAAAGGTTCAGGCGATACCTGATTTGCTTACGACCACAATTGAAACGTTTACTATAGATATTAACGATATCAGAAATGACGCTGCCAACCTGGTCATCCAGTGGGAAAATACCAGTGTGTCAGTGCGGATCAAAACTGAAATTGATACCAAGATAGTTCAGAGTATTGAGAAAGTATTGGCCGGCCCCAGCGCTGGGGATTATTATTCAGCAGCTCGGTATTATTTTGATTCCGGTAAGGATTTAAATCAGGCTCTCACCTGGATTCAAAAATCCAACAACATGGAAGCACAATTCTGGAAACTCAGACTGGAATCTCTTATCCTGGCCAAATTGGAAAGAAGAGACGAGGCCATCGAGGTGGCAAAGAAGTCACTCGCCATGGCAGCTGCTGCTGGAAATGATGATTATGTTAAAATGAATACCCAATCCATTGAAGAATGGAGTCGTAAATAATATTTTGTAGTGTGCTACTAAATGAAAGACCCGTCCCAAGCGGGTCTTTTTTTTTTATAGATCTTCAAATACGTAGGACCCAAGCCGGATCATGTTGGATCCTTCTTCCAGCGCTATTTGGTAATCGGATGACATGCCCATCGATATAATGTCAAATTCGTGGTTTTTGGAAAAATAAGTTGAACGCAGGTATTCAAAATTGGCCCTTAGCGCCCTGAATTCCATCCTTGTATTATTACCATCCAGACTTGAAATTCCCATGACACCCCTAAAGTTTATATTTTTTTGATTGTTCCATTCCTGCGATTCAAGGGATGCCACCAGATCCTCAAAGAGAATTCCTGATTTGGTTTCATCTCTTGATATTTTTATCTGTATTAATACATCTACAGAAGTACCATTTTTCTGAGCAGCGTTTGATATTTGGGAGGTTAATCTGGCTGAATCAACGGATTGGATCATTTTGACCAGCGGTACCAGTGTATTGACTTTGTTGGACTGCAGGTGCCCGATCATGTGCCAATCAACATCCTTGGGCAATTCTATGGTCCTTTTCACCAGATTCTGGACTCTGTTTTCTGCAAATTCACGTTGTCCCATGTCGTATATCCTCACAATGTTTTCGACGCTCTGGTTTTTAGATACCACCACGATTTTGGCTTGGTAGGAATCCGCAATACTTTTGACTGACCGGTAATTTGAGCTCATAATTTGTTGTATATCAAATTTATATCATATTCTGTGGCGGTTTCAAAGGGGTTCAATGCATTGATGAGCTTGAATTTGCGGTAATGAACAAGATCTGATGTTTTTATATCTCTGGGTAGCAAAACTTCCTGAGTCAAAAGTGATTCTCTCATGGTGCCGGCCAGAAGTGCATTCGTTGGAGTATGCCATTCGCCTCCGTTGAAAAGTGCAAGGTTGTAGGCACTGGCATCAGTTAAGTAGCCATTTTTAACGAGGATTGCTTCGTGCAGATCCGGAAGACATTTTTTTGACTGTTCAAAAAACAACCTTTCGCTGAACTTATAGGAATAATTGATTTGGTCCGCTTGGATCAATGCGAATGCTATGAAACGCATTGGGTGGTATTCCTCATATTCCATTTTCCAACCAACGGATGAATATAAAAATCTGAGTTTGCCACTGAAATTATGAGGGTATGTGGCACCGGAAATCAGTGCGTTCAGGGCAAAACCTGGCTCATGTGGGTAAAATTTAGAAAAAGTCCTGTATATTCTTTTTTGGTGCAGGTCAAGATTCACAGGCTTTCCTTCCATAATGCGAATAGATTCAAAAAATGGGAACATAAACCTTGTTTATAAACTCTTGAAATTCTGTGACATAATCTGAATCAGACGTAATGCCTCCTCCTGATTTAAAGTAATATTGATCTCCGGACTTTTCAATAAAACGGATCATTACGGCAGATTCCAGCTCATTGCCACATCCCATGCCAAAAACACCGGTGTAAAACCCTCTTTTGTGATTTTCAATGTTTTGGATAATTTCGACTGTTCTGGTTTTTGGAGCCCCGGTGATCGATCCGGCCGGTAATAGCAAATCCAACAAATCCCCGAATCTATTCCTGTACCTGTCCTTTAACCGGCCTTTTACCTCGCTGCTCATTTGTAGCAAGGGGCCTTTGTGGGTGGGTATTTTGTCAATTTGTTTGAATTTTGAAACCTGTACATGCTCTGCAACCATATTCAGGTCGTTTCTCAAAAGATCAATTATTGTGTAGTGTTCGGCATCTTCCTTTGAATCAGATCTGAGTTTGTTTTCGGAATCAGGCATGTTGTCCGGAAGGGTGCCCTTCATTGGATAAGTGTATATTTCGTTGTTTTTGATTCGGACAAAACACTCTGGAGAAAAAACAGTAAATGCATCCCTGACCCATAACTTGTACTTAGCGCTTGAGTATTTAAATAATTGAAGTAGGTCCAAATTGCAAAAAACAGGAGTTGAGACAGTCAGGTTGGTCAAATAGGAATTTCCTGCCTGAATTTCTGACATTACTTTGTCGAACAGTTCTTTGTAATCTACCTGAGACATCGTGCTGATCCTGAAATCAAGAGGAAAGGGAAGAGGTGGAGGTGCTGAATTGCTGAAATCAAATAGAATTTGATCCTGATTAATTTCCGACGTGGCGGAACAAAATCCCTTTGTTTTGTTGAAATCTAAAATAAACAAATAGGGAATGGACAATGATTGCAATTTATTGATGGCCGAAATGGTTTCCTGGTATGTCGAAAAAACGGGCATTGAGCAAAAATACTTACTTTTACCATCAATATTAAAGGTATTGGAACGTAGAGTATTAATAGTTGATCACTTTGATTCCTTCACCTATAATCTGGTCGGGCTTTTGGGCGAATTAGGCGTGAAAGCGGATGTTATTCAATATAATGAGCAGGTACTTGTCACTGCAGAAAATTATAAGAGTATTATTCTGTCACCGGGTCCCGGAGTTCCCACCGACTATCCCATTACTTTTAAATTATTGGAAAGGTTTCAGTCCAAAAAAAATATTTTGGGTGTGTGTCTGGGGCATCAAATAATAGGCCTGGCTTATGGTGCGAACTTAGTCCATCAGGGCAAAGTGGTGCACGGAAAGAAAAGACTCTGTTTTCCCCTGATTGATTCTTCAGACTCGATTTATAAAAACATTCCCGTTCCATTTGAAGTTGGACTATATCATAGCTGGTATGTTACCGTGCAGAGTGAAAATTTGCTTTTGCAGATAACGTCTGTAAGTGAAGAGGGAAAAATAATGGGTCTAAGGCACAGGTCATGGGCTGTGGAAGGCGTGCAATTTCATCCGGAGTCCTATATGACATCTTATGGTAGTGTATTGATTAAGAATTGGTTATCCCGAGAAAATGAAGTTGGCGTATAATATTTTTGCTGTCTCGATCCTGAGTTTATGGATTATTACACGTGCCAGTGCGCAGCTTGGAGGGGTGGTATCGGGCAGTGATGGGGAGCCCCTGCCTTTTGCAAGCGTTTATCTACGCGATGGTTCGAAAGGGACTACCTCAAATGCCAATGGGATTTTTGAGCTGGATCTTCCAAAGGGAAATTATGAATTGGTGTTTCAATACACAGGATATGAAAAGAAAATATTGTCGGTTAATTTTAGCGGTGAGAAGATTTTTCTTAAAGTTCAACTCGTGCCTGTGTCCTTGCAATTGTCAGAAGTGGTTTTTTCTGCCAAAAGGGAAGATCCGGCTTATGATATCATAAGAAAGGCTATAAAAAGACGCAAGGAGAACGGTTTTAGCTCAAGGGCCTACAAATGCCGATCCTATTCCAAAGGCATGTTTAAGATTCTCGACGCTCCTGAAAAAATCATGGGTCAAGCTTTAGGTAACCTGGGTGGGAATCTTGACTCCAACAGGCAGGGAGTGATTTATTTGTCTGAAGCAGTTTCCGAAATTCAGTTTGTACCTCCTGATTACACGTCCGAAAAGATGATTGCATCCAAGGTGGCAGGAAATGATAATGGATTTTCCATGAACTGGGCTTCTGCCATCAGCCTCAATCTATACGATAATGTGGCCTCTATTGGCAAGGGAGTTATTTCTCCCATCGCCGATTATGCGCTGGGGCATTACCGATACAGACTGGAAGGCACTTTGAAAGACGTGGACAGCATCACCTACCACAAGATCAAAGTTTGGCCCAGGGTGCCTTTGGATGCTGTCTGGTCCGGATACTTATATGTGTCCGATGGGGATTATTCAATTTATGGATTTAATGGCTATGTCCTGGGGTCACAGGTTAAGCAGGAATTTTTTGATACCATTTTTCTTAGACAAGAATTCCTGCTCTTGTATGAATTAAACAAGAGAAAGGTGCAGACCCAGGTCTTCCAGATGAATGCCAATTTCTTAGGGGTCAAAGTCACCGGAAACTTTAGTTTGTCTTTTTCTAATTATGACTTCAGTGAAAGCAATAAGGACATCAAGAAAAGATCAGAGGTGTATGAGGTTTTGGAAGGCGCAAATGATAAAGTATTGTCTTTTTGGGATTCTGTGCGTACCATTCCCTTGACCGAAGAGGAGCTTGTCAATTATCAGATCAAGGACAGCCTGAAAGCTTACCGGAATTCAAAGGTCTATCTTGACAGCATGGATCGGTTGAACAACAAGATCAAGCCATTGGATTTTATGACCGGATATAGCTATAGCAGAAGCTCAAGGTTCCTGGATTTAAAAACCAATAGCCTCCTGGATATGATCTCGTTTAATCCCATCCAGGGATTTTCGATATCTCCGGTTATCCTTTTTCAAAAATTTCTGGGTAAAAACTACGGGTATAAGAAGTTTGTTGCAGTTCTTTCCGGTGATTATGGCATTGATGAGGACAGGCTAAGGCTGAATGGAGGGATTGGTTACTACTTTAATCAAAACAGGAAGTCATTTATTAGAATTAATTTTGGAAACAGACTGAGACAGTATCATTCCGGTGAAGGAGTCAGTAAATTGTTTAATACTTATTCCTGCCTTTTTAACAAGAGAAATTTCTTCAAGGCATACGATGAGAAATTTCTTGGTTTTCAATTCGAAACGGATTTGAATTACAGTCATCGATTGATATTTCTTTCCAGGTATTCTGTCAGGCAAGATGTAGGAAATCACTCTGATTACTCCATACGCTTTTATGAAAAGGAATACGAGGACAATCTGAAACGAAGAGGTGATCCTGATTTTTTTAAGATCCGCATGCGGGAAGTCTGGATGAATGAAATTAAATGGAGAATTCAACCTTTTACCAGAGTATGGAAAACTCCGGAAGGGGTGCAAAAATTGGGTTCTGACTGGCCTGAATTTCTGTTTTCATTCGAGTCCGCTTATTATACGTCGTCAAGGATAAATTTCAATTATTTTCGACTGAATGTGAACGATTCCAGGACTTTTGGGCGAATAGGGGAGTTCCGTTTCCAAATATCTTATTCACAGAGGCTGAATAGGAGCCAGCAGGATGTTCCGGAGTATTTTTATACGGACGGTATTCCTTTTTCCTTTTATCCTGAATCATTTCAGGCAATTCCCTATCTTGCTCTGAGAACCTATCAGGTCGTGGCACAAAGGCAATTGATTGAATTTAAAACTCAATGGAATATGGGTGGTCTTTTGTTGGATCGCATTACTTATGTGAGTAAATTGAGATTCGAGGAACTCCTGCAGGTCAAGACCATGCTCTATGATGGTTCTGAAAATTACACGGAAATGGCGATTGGGCTTGGCAATGTAGGCTATCGTTTTTTTCGGATTTTCAACATCTATCTGGTAAAAACCTTGTTTAATGGGGTGTCGGGTCCATTGTATGGCAGAGTGGGAATCACCGGAACATTTTAAAATCAGTATGGTCTTCAGGAATAGTTTTGTTGTCTTCTCGATCTTATGCTTGTGTCTGTTTGCAGCTTGCGGCGGGGTGATCAAAACAGGTGAACAGGCCTGGCAATATAAGCGATACGCCAAGGGGGTTGTGATGTTGAGAGACGAATTCAACAAGGAGAAGAATCAGGATAAAAAGGCTCGATTGGCATTCCTGATGGGAGATAGCTATTTAAATATGGGGCAGTTCTCAAACAGCATTTCCTGGTTTAAAAAAGCCATTGATCTGGGATATGCCAACGTAGCATTGGAAAAGTATGCATTTGCACTGAAACAAAACGAAGACTATGAAGACGCCATAAGGGCATTCACCATTTTAGCTGAAGAAACCGGCTTGGCCTCTGTGTATAGGCGGGAGATCAGCATTTGCAAACTGGCATTGGAATGGAAAAAACAAGCATCCCGGAACAAGTCTGACCGGGTCTTCCCCCTTGAGACCATCAATGAGCCTAATTCAAATGAATTCTCAGGCCAATTTCTTCCCGATGGTAAATTCCTTTTTACAAGTGATAGATTAGGTGCCACCGGGGCAGAAAAGTACGACTGGAGCGGCCATTTTTATTTTGACCTGTTTATTTGTGATTTCAAGGAAAGTAAGATTCAGCCTTTGGGTAATCATTTGAATACGATGAGTAATGAGGGGGCTTCCTGTGTAGGGCCATCCGGTGATGTAATATATTTTACCAGGTGTGAAGTGGAAAGCGATCTCAACGCATATTGTCAGATTTACTTTGGAGGACTTAAAGGGTCTGATCCGGCTGAGTGGATTGATTTGGGATGCAGGGCATGCAACGATGTACAACCGGCGGTCCACAGGTCGGATACCGTAATGGTTTTTAGCTCAGACAGGGAAGGAGGGCTCGGAAGTTTTGACCTGTATTATTCTGTCAAACGCGGAGGTTATTGGTCAACCCCTGTTAATTTAGGATCTGGCCTGAATACTCAGGGGAACGAAAAATTTCCGGTTTGGAATCGCGACACCTTATATTTTTCCTCTGATTATCTCCCCGGCATGGGCGGTCTGGATATTTTTAAAACCTGGATCGATCGGTCTGGAAATTGGGTTTCTCCTCAAAATGTATTGGCCCCGGTTAACAGTGGTGGCGATGATTTTTCGCTTTCGTTTGATCCAACCGCTGTTAATGATACGATATTAAGCCGTGCTGTTTTTTCCAGCAACAGGGACCAGGCATCCGGTGATCAGCTATATCAGTGGTTTAGATACCTGATTAGGGAAGAGGAAGCTGTGCCGGTCTCAAGCAAAAAGGGTAGGGTCTCCTATTTTCTCAATCTTGCATTTCAAAGCCAGGAGGGGTATTATGATGCGGCCGGTAATCAACGACTGGATTCTATCCTGATCAGGAATAGTTCTTCTACCTGGAATTATTTTACAGGAACCTCCAGTTCAATGTTTGTGGAAGTCCCTTCTGATACCGTTCTTAATTTTCAAGTCTCTCGTAAAGGCTATTGGAATACTACCTGGGAATATATTGTTCCTGCCATTGAGCAATTTGCGGAAAGAGATACTATTGTGGTGATCAATGCAAAAGTCAATTTGACTCCCATTATATACGACAAACCCTTTGTGCTGGAAGATGTATATTTCGATTTTGATAAATGGGAGATTAAGGAATCTTCCTTCCGGGTTTTGGATGAAATAGTCAGATTTTTAAATACGAACTCCACTTTGAAGGTGTCCATTCAGTCGCATACTGATTGCAGGGGAGAGGATGCTTATAATATGCAATTGAGTGAGAGAAGAGCGTTTTCTGTATTTCAATATCTGGTTTCTAAAGGTGTATCTGCAGAGAGGCTTTCCTATAAGGGTATGGGAGAGCGGGCTTTGGCCATTCGATGCCCTTGCCTGGAATGTTCAGAGGAAGAGCATTTGAAAAACAGGCGCTCCACATTTACAATTTCGCGTTGAGGACTTTGTTTGTCCTTTGTCCCATATAGTGAATGGGTAAATAGTAAATATGAAAAAGGATGAGCATGGCTACTTGTCCTGTGATCAAATACCAGGGCCATGGGCCCAAAAAGTCAAGAAGACTTGCAGCCTCGGGCTTTTTCATGGAAAAAAAGTAATTTCCACCTGTCGTCAGGTTGACGGCGAAGGAAAACAATAGATAAAGGTTTGCACCAAGTACCGCCCTGTAGAGATCCTTTTTGTAAATTTTAAATTCAAAAACAAATAGTCCGTGCAAGGTCAAAAAGACCAAACCGCAATGAACGATCCAATACTTGAAATAGACCGGGTCCGGGAAACTTTCCTTAAGGTCAGGGGTCAATATGGCTTGAAATGTGCCAACCAATATCCAAAAATACAGGATGCCAAATAGCCATCTGCTTTGATAAAAAGCAACAATAGGATATATCAGGGTAAGGAAATTGCACAAATGGAAGGGCAGGTCTTTAGATGCGTCAAAGTTTCCGTTATGATGGAGATAAAATGGGTGTAAAATGTTCAGAATGGCCAATTTCAGAGAGGTGACGATCGCAATGCGTTGGTGAATAACCAGAGGCCACTTGCTTTTTTGGGTTATTGCGAGGTAAGTTAACAGAGTGAATGCAAGTACGGGTGCGAAATGCTCAAGGCCAAATGGCTCAAAGAGGTCCGGTTTGCAGGGGTCAAGTTCCAAGAGGATCTGGATTATGAAAGTAAAATTAACTATAATCACTAAATTAACAACATTTTAACTGACCATGGGCCTAACTTTGGCTCTTTAAATTGTCTATATCGTCATGATGAGCAAAGTAATAATGATCCTCCTAAGTTGTCAGTTGGTTGCTGGGTTTTCAAGTCCTGATCCCAAGGCTACCCAAATTTTAAAGCGTGTGGAGGACAGAATTTTGTCAGCAGGCAGCATGAAGGCAAATTTTAACCTGGAAATTTCAGAAGCTGAAAAGAAGCCCTATAGTCAGAAGGGAACTTTCTCGTTTAAAAAAAATAAGTTCCAGCTGATCTTGCCGGGGACGGAGGTGTTTTGCAATGGCAAGGATCATTTTACCTATATGAAAGACAGGAAGGAGGTTCAAATAGTGCCACAGGATGAAGCAGATCAAACCTATCACCCAAGATACCTCGCAGGACTCTATAAAACAGGTAAATACGATTACCGGCTTGAGAAAGAAATGCCTGATGCGTATTGGATTGAATTTAAGCCACTTGATAAAAAAGCTGAGTATTTCAAGGTAAAAATGAAGCTGGATAAAAAAATTCCTTCTATCAGGGAGGTACTTATTTATTATAAAAATGGCGACAAGCATCTGATCCAATTTTTAAATGTCGTATGGGATATCCAGATCTCAGATTCTGATTTTGAATTGAATATCAATAAGTTAGATAATGTCCACGTAGAGGACTTGCGCTAAACAAA
>CAYXKO010000041.1:0-2497 GCA_964465435.1 uncultured Saprospiraceae bacterium
AGCTGCCATCCCTTTCATCAGAAAAAACCTGCCGGGGCGGCCCTCGAAGCTTAAAAGGATTGCAAAAGATGTCTTAATCCCTGGCCGTGTTGTAACAAAGTGTTGCTTAAGAGTATCTTTGCCACTCTATTCAGTAGAATCATAAAACCATCCTTATGCCTGACAAGGCTCACGGGCACCATTTAAGTGCCGCCGGACTTCTGATCACCCTGGGAATTATTTTTGGAGACATCGGCACCTCCCCCCTTTATGTGATACAAGCCATACTTCACGACCGCGTGGTTTCAGAAGAACTGATCTACGGAGGAATGTCCTGTGTTTTCTGGACCCTGCTCATCATCACCACGGGCAAGTACGTGTTGCTGGCCCTCAAAGCGGACAACAAAGGGGAAGGAGGGATCTTTGCCCTGTATGCCCTGGTGCGAAGGTACAAGTCCAAGTACGTCATTTATCCGGCCATCATCGGATGCGCCACCTTGATCGCGGACGGATTCATCACGCCTCCCATATCGATCTCCTCCGCCGTGGAGGGTCTCAACATGCTGTTCCCCCATACCCACATCAATACGGTACCCATAGTCATAGGCATCATCATCGGCCTGTTTACCTTTCAGCAGGTGGGCACCCAAACGGTCGGCAAGTCCTTTGGCCCGATCATGTTCATCTGGTTCAGCATGATCGGCGTGGTTGGGTTCTTGCAGGTACTGGATCATCCGGAAATTCTGAAATCCCTGAATCCCGCCTATGCCATCAACCTGTTGTCAAAATATCCGGGCGGTTTCTGGATTCTGGGAGCCGTATTTCTTTGCACCACGGGAGGGGAGGCCCTGTACTCCGACCTGGGCCATTGCGGCAAGGACAACATCCGCGTCAGCTGGATCTTTGTACTGGTGGCCCTGCTCCTGAGTTACATGGGGCAGAGTGCCTTTCTGGTCAGCGAGTACAATGGGATGAGCATCATGGGTGCGGACGGTCACGCGGATTTCAGGATCTTTTTCAGGATCATGCCCGAGTGGTTTCTGCCCATCGGCGTAGGCATTGCCACCGTGGCCACCGTCATTGCCAGCCAGGCCCTGATCTCAGGGGTCTTTACGCTGACCAACGAGGCCATGAAGCTGCATTTATGGCCGCGACTCAGGGTGAACTTTCCCACCACCTTCCGGGGACAGGTGTACATACCCAGCATCAACTGGTTTTTGATGATCGGCTGCATCATCGTCGTTTTGATCTTCAGGAAATCGGAGAACATGGAAGCGGCCTACGGACTGGCCATCACCATCGACATGATCATGACCACCCTGCTCCTGGGTTTCTTTTACCGCATACGCTTTCACAACTTTTACATTCCCCTGGTGGGAACCATCCTGCTCCTCGGCGTGGAATCCACCTTCCTGATCGCCAACCTCGACAAGTTCATGCACGGCGGCTGGTTTTCCCTGATGATCGCCATTCCGATCGCCATCATGGTATTCGTGCTGTACAACGCATCCAAGATCCGGCAGAAGCACACCATGTTTGTCGAACTCAAGGACTACATACCCGTATTGCAGGATCTTCAGACCGACCAGACCATCCCCAAGGAAGCCAGTCATCTGGTCTATCTGGCCATGGCAAACGACAAGCGGCTGATCGATTCCAACATCATGTATTCCATCCTGCGCAAGAGGCCCAAGCGCGCCGATGTGTATTGGTTTGTCCATGTGGAGATCTGTGAC
Organism: uncultured Saprospiraceae bacterium; assembly: GCA_964465435.1. Lineage (GTDB taxonomy): Bacteria > Bacteroidota > Bacteroidia > Chitinophagales > Saprospiraceae > Vicinibacter. The sequence continues at coordinate 1,716 of CAYXKO010000041.1, forward strand.
GAGCCCTATCAAAAGACCTATCACGTGGATGCCATTGTGCCACAAAGGATCTTCTTTGTTCACCTGAAGTTCGGATTCAAGGTGGCCCATAAGGTAAACGTCATGTTCCGCGAGATCGTCGAGCAAATGATGGATGCCGGAGAAGTGTCCATCGTGAGTCCCTATCCTTCTCTCGCCAAACATCAGTTGCCCGCGGATTTCAAATTCATTTTGTTGCATACCCGGGTCTCTGCGGATACGGAGCTGAGTGCATTTGAAAGGTGGGTCGTGCGAACCTATCGCCTGATCAAGAAGGTGAGCCTGCCGGCCTTTGAAGACTTTGGCCTCGAGGTCTCCAACATCGAGGAGGAGGTCGTACCCATCCTGGTAGGTCCCAAGGCAGAAATCAAGCTGAAGAGGGAGAATGGCTGATAATTAAAGCTGTCTGAAGGTCAGAACGATACGGGCCCGGCAAGTACCTCCGGTCAATCGATAACGAAAGATATCTCATTCCATATGAGATTAACTCAATCAGTGTAGGCAGATTACTGGAGTACAAAGGAAACTTTATTTGAATTTAAATCTGTTGGAATTGTGATAAATTAAAGTGGGAAGGATTCGTTTTTTCGGTGCGGATGTAAGAATAAATTTATTTTCATTCAATATATGTTAACAAAACGTTAAGCTTTGTTTGAAATTTACCAAATCTTAATTGGATGAATAACTTTGAATAAATTTCAAACTTATGAACCCTCAACCCTCAACCCTCAACCCTCAACCCTCAACCCTCAACCCTCAACCCT
>CAYXKO010000041.1:2597-12111 GCA_964465435.1 uncultured Saprospiraceae bacterium
CCTCAACCCTCAACCCTCAACCCTCAACCCTCAACCCTCAACCCTCAACCCTCAATTTCACTGGTAACTCTAATTTATTTGAGAGAGATTTTAAGTTCTATAAAGGGTTTGAACAATTTGATTTTTCAGTCCTATTAGGAAGGTTAATCTACCCCTTTTTAAGTTCATTTGGAATTAAATTATTTAAGCCGGAAATTTGGACAATCTCTTTATTTTTAATTTTTAATCTTTCGGTACTTTTTTCTCAAAATTATAGTGAATCTCAATATTGCAGTTTATATCAGAATCTTACATTTGAGAGCTTCCCCAATTTGCCTTTGAGCAATCCTCCTGTAACCAGGACTTTTCAGGATAAGAATTTCGAGATTGATGCAGATATATTTCTAGGAAGCGATCAATTTATTTTTGTGAATTGCATTTTTAGAGTTGCAGAAGGAAAGAAAATTTCATTTGGTTCCGGAAGCGGATCATTTACAAATTGTAAGTTTTATTCTTGTGAGGGAGCATGGCAGGGAATATTTGTGAACTATAGTTCTAAAGTAAACCTGGTATCCTGCGCAATAGAGTTTGCACAGACGGCCGTTTATGCAAGCGGTAATTCGAGTCTATCAATTACGAATTCTAACTTCTATCACAATGACCTGGGTGTAAGGATAGAAGGGGGTGTTAATTTGACCAGATTCTCAGGTAATATCATCAGAGGATATCCTAAATATAGTCAAGTGCATGGCTATAATGTCAGATATAATGGGAACAGTGGACATGGTATGTGGATTAATGGCAACCGTCTAATTGTGAATTTGTCAAGTTCCAGATTGAGTTTTAACAGATTTATGCACTTAGAGTCTGGTGTCACAATTACTGAAACCAATGTCCATTTTTCGCGAACCATTATTACTGACATATATACCAACCGACCGCGCGATTATGGATTTGGAGTTAGTATATTCGGAAATAATATAAAAGTGAATATCAATGGAACAGGTACCAATCCAACCATTAAGAATTTTGATACATATGGTGTTGTGTCATGGGGAAATGTAAATCTGGAAGTTAATAATTGTGTCATAGTGCGGGATATTGATGATTTATCTGACAGACCCTCAGGAACAATCATGTCAGAGGGTATAAAGCTGACTGCTAATTCCAACAGTACGGTAATAGTTGAGAATAATGTTTTTAGATGGGAAGACAACAGAAGCACTTTCAAGACCAATTCCATGATTGCAGCAAATGCTTTTAGTAATACACAGGTCAGGATTTATGGAAATCAGTTTTTGGATCAAACACCTACTTATACTGGTCTTCATACCTGCGTTTTACTGAATTCAGTCCAACATGGTACCAGCAACCTCATTCAGGTAAATAACAACACGATTCGGAAGAATCTGTGCTATGGGATCATTTTCTTAGGTTGCAGGAGGGCAAGCGCAAGCAACAATACGATCTCAAATCACCAGGCCAGTAAAGATCCCAATGTACCCGTAAAGGCATTTGTAGGCGTGTTTGCTAATGGAGGGGATAACAATACTATCAACTCTAATGCGATAACCGATGAATTGATACTCAGAGACGGTAGTCAGTTTTTGCATATGGGTATATTCGTTTCGGGCTCCGGGGACAACCGGATTTGTAACAATATTTTGTCATCCACTGAGTATGGCCTTTACTTTCAATATGTATGCAATGGCAGCAATGCTCTCGTGGGGGAAAACAGAATGTTTAACCACCGTTTTGGCTTATATTATGAGCCTAATGTCCTGCACACTCAACAATGGCATACTGGGAATAAATGGGAAGGCAGTTATTCTAATTTTGCAGCAGAATATTTAGGACCAAATTTTAACTTGAATCAATATTTCATTTGTCAGAATCCCGGTAACATGCTTTGTTCTGGGTATAATACAAATTTACCCTATTGGCCTACCTCCATCAATCAGATAGATGAGTGGATTGCAGATTTGAATGGTGCTTTTAAAGGGTGTGGTAACAACTCTCTTATAGGGTGGAGGCCCTATATTTTGGATACCAGCATTTGGATTGAATCAGGGGATGGAGTAGTCTGGACTCTGCACAAGGGCTTTGTCAGGGATTATATCCAGCAGCCAGATTTGCAAACTGATAGTTTGCATACTTGGTTTTACAACAGCATCGCGATGAATGGATCATTGGAATTTGAAACGCTAAAGGCTGATATTGGGTCCAGTCAAAAATACCAAGGTGTTATCCTGAGTAGAATCGACTCCCTTAAAAGTTTGATTGTGGATATGGAGAATACAATTATGGATTTGGACTCCGTGATTCAGGAGCAGGAGGACCCCGGGGATGAATTGTTTGACAGCATGTTGGTGCTTTTAGGATGGCATGCAAATTTGTTTGATTCCATTCAGATATTGGACGATCAGGAAGAAAGCAGGATAATGATTTTGAAAGATACACTTCTGGATCGGATAGTTCAACTGGCTCCGTCTTGTGGGGTCCAATCTAAGGACAGTGCCATACTGGCACTTGAGTTAAAATATATTTATGGCGATACTTTGTCTGAAGCTGAGATTGAATTTTGCCAGGATCTGGCAACGTCATGTTATGCCGATTGGGGTGATTTGATTCAAAGGGCCTATGCGTTATTGCCCACACATTTGCGAAATGAATTGACTGAATATCCGGGTCCCTGTCCGCTTTCATGGAATGCGCTGGTTGTTGATTCGCATGGTTCCATCAGCTCAACCAGAATATGGCCTTCTCCAGCACAAAGCGAAATAATACTGGAAAATCCAGATATGGAAATTTCGGACATTTTGATTATGAATAGCTTAGGTATGATATGTTATAAACAATCAGCGATCCACAACAATCAGTTCAACCTCGATGTTTCAGATTTGACTGAGGGAATTTATATCATCCAAGTCAAAATGGATTCAGGAAATACGGAAAGTCATAAAATCATCATAAAAAGATAAGGCTCCATGGAGGATGGAACATGGGATATGGTTGATTTAAAATCTTTTCTTTACAGGCAGTTGATCATTTGTACAATTTGCCTGTACAGTCTGTGTACCATGGCACAGAGGCATGATCAAAACTGGGTACTGGGTTATGGAGATTATAGTTTAGAGAGACAAATGAATGGTGCACCCGTCAATTTTGGCCAAATGTTGTTTAGTTTTTTTCCTGATGGCAAGATGGAGCATAAAGCCTTGAGATTAAGGTCCGGGGTCAATTTGGGATTTACCACATCTTCATATTCAAATCAGGATGGAGCATTATTTTGCTATTCAGATGGGTTTCAAATATTCAATTCGGCTCATCAGGTCATGGAAGGGGGTGAGGTTTTGAATGACGGTGGCCCCAAGGAAGTTTATAGGTACGGATTTTATCCTTGTTCCGGGTCTGTACTGTTTCTACCCTCACCGGTGGATCCCAATGAAATTTATGTCATCCATATAGTATTGGAATACATTGGTAGAACGATCTATAATACTTCATTCAGTTATTCATTGATTGATGCCGTTCAAAATAATGGCTTGGGCAAAGTCATTGTTAAAAATAAGTTGGTACATAAAGATCGATATACCAGTGTTCCCATAGCCGCTTGCAGACATGGCAATGGGAGGGATTGGTGGATTCTGGCAGAGCGGGGTGGGTATTCCAATGTGTTTTTAATATTTTTATTGGATCCTTCTGGTTTGCACTTGTATCATGAACAGGCCATTGGGCCAAAAATCAATAGAGAGCTATATAGTTCAAATAGCGATGCCGTCTTTTCGCCCGATGGGAGCATGTTTGTAAAGGGGCATTACAAATATGGCATCCAGTTGTTTGACTTTGACCGTTGCACAGGACGTCTGAGGGTCAGGTCCGAGCTTCCCCTGGCGCCATGGCGAAATATTGTTGGCCTGGAGTTTTCTCCTTCCAGCCGGTTTTTGTACGTCAATACCGACTCATTGGTTGTACAATTTGATTTAAAGTACAAGGACCTCCGATACGGAGGGGATACTGTGGCCACCCTGGATCAGAATCTGGATCTGCACCTACCTAATCGAAGAGCATGGATGGCCTGGAGCCAGCTGGCCGCGGATGGTAAAATTTATATTAGCTGTATAGGTTCCAGCCCCTTGTTTCATACGATCAACAAGCCTGATCTGAAAGGTAAGGCCTGTGATGTGCAATGGCGGTCGGTCAATCTGGGTATTTACAACTACGCAGGATTGCCACCCATGCCAAATTACAGGCTTGGATCAGATCCATCGTGCGGGTTGGTGAACAGCGCAAAATCAGAGCCGGATATTGAGTTTGAGATTGGGCCCAATCCATTCACGAGGTATCTGACGATTAGCTTAAGTAAAGGCAGGATGCATAGAGATGCAAGATTTGTATTATATGACGTATTGGGCAGAAAGGTTGTGGAGAGCATATTGCCCTGTCTTCTGGAGAGATGGCAGATCAATATGTTGGATTTGGTTCCTGGATTGTACTATTATGAGTTGAGCCATGGTAATATTCTGATGCAGGGCGGTAAGTTGATGGCTATTTAATATTAGTGGAACTGCAGCCAAGGGTTCTTTTGATTGGGGATATGCAGGGTATGATTAGAATTTCATTGCCCTCCCCCGCCAGGCATAGGCTGTGCCTTCGTCTGAGTGATACCAAATTTATCAATTTGGATACATAAACATTATTTCCCCTTGCCGCGAATGCCTATTTTGCTTTCAGGTGCTTGTCCAGAAATTGCTCCTGCTCCCAAAGCAGGTGGAGGATGTTTTCGCGGGCGGCGTAGCCATGGCTTTCCTTCGGCAGGATGACCATGCGCGCCTGGCCTCCAAGCCCCTTGATCGCCTGAAAATAGCGTTCGGTCTGCAGGGTGAAGGTCCCCGGATTGTTGTCGGCCTCACCATGCACCAGGAGGATGGGTTTTTTCATTTTGTGCGCGGTGTAGAATGGGGACATTCCGTTGTACACCTCCGGTGCATCCCAGAGATTCCGCTGCTCGGACTGAAAACCAAACGGGGTCAGGGTCCTGTTATAGGCGCCGCTTCTCGCGATGCCGCAGGTAAAATCCGGACTGTGGGTAAGCAGATTGGCCGTCATAAAGGCTCCGTAAGAATGACCGCCCACGGCAACTTTGCTGCGATCGATGTATCCCATCCGGTCCACGGCGTCAATGGCAGCCCTTCCGTTGGCCACCAGCTGCTCGATGAAGTTGTCATTGGGCTCCTTGTCTCCTTCTCCAATGATCGGAAAGGAGGCATCGTCGAGCACGGCATACCCTTTGGTGACATAAAACACAAAGGACCCGTAGTTGGGAAAGGTGAATTCGTTGGGGTTCTTGGTGGACTGGCCGGCGCTGTTCTTGTCCTTGAATTCCTCGGGGTAGGCCCAGATCAGAAGGGGTAATTTTTCCTTTTTGGTTTTGTCGTAACCCAGGGGCAGGTACAAGGTGCCTGACAGATCCACGCCGTCGCTGCGCTTGTAATGAATCACCTGTTTCTCGACATTTTTGATGCTCTCAAATGGGTTCTTTTGGAAAGTGATCTGCTGGGGAGGATCTTTCTTGCGGTAATTTCTGAAATAGTAATTGGGAAACTCATTCCTCGATTGGAGCACCACGAGCGCCATGCCGTTTTTATAATCCTCAATGCTCAGGATGTCCTCTTTTTTATCCGTGTAGGATGATTGGTAAATGCGTTTGGTCTGAAGGGTCTTCAGATTGAATTCGTCGATGAAGGGAAATTGTCCCTTGGCCGTGTGACCCTCTCCGATCAGGAAGAGTTGGTCTTTTTCCACGGCAAGCACGTCGCGGTTGTATTGGTTTTCGCGGGTGCCAAAATTGCCCGGATCGCCGTAGATGTCCTGGTAGTTTCTGTCAAAAATTATTTTGGTTTGGGAGGCCGGATCCGATGGATCGAAGAGATAGGTTTTGGCATTGCGCGTATCGTACCAGTTGTCATAGGCTATTGCCAGCTTTTCATTGCCCCAGGTCACTCCTGCGAATCTTTGTTTCGTTTTGAGGAGGGAGACCGGTTGGGAAGTAAAGGGAGCGTCCCAGCTGAACAATTCATCCCTGTATTCCGCTTTTGCGGCCGGATCCCCGCCATCCAGGGCTTCCACGTAATAAAGGCTGGCAGCTTTGTCATCGCGCCAGGCCATGTTTCTTTTGCCGGTTCTGACAGCGGAGAAGCCTTTGGGTCTGATCTCATCCAGGGGCACCTGATTGACGATTTTTATCTCTTTTCCCTGCAGGTCGCAGACCACGCTGGTTTGAGGGAACCTGCCCAGGGGCACGGCGTAGGAAAAAGGCTTGGCGGCCCTGCTGATCAGGATGTAGTTGCCGTCCGGGGAAAAGGACAGACCCAGATACAGGTCTGCTTCCTTGTACAGGCTTTTGTTGCCGTTGAGATCCACCTTCCAGATCTCGGACCGCACCAGGCTTTCGAAATTGTGTTCGTCCGTTTTATTTTTAAGCAGGTCCTGAAAGGTTCTGTTTTGGGTGGCCTTGCCCTCTGCGACCGTGACAATCGGGCCACGGGGCAATTCAACTTTTTGATCGATCAGGGCGGGTCTGTCTTTCGGGATGACCCTGCCCAGAAGATGTTGATTGTCTGTGTACCAGCTGTAGGGTCTGCCCAGATTGCAGTTGAGGATGGGATCGCTGATCCGCCTTGCCGTAGCAGAGGCCACATCGATCACCCACAGCTCCACACCGGTGCCCGTCGTATGCGTGAATGCGATTTTGCTGTAGTCCGGCGACCAGCTGACGTTTGCTATTTTGGCTTCCCGGGGAAGGCCTTGCACCTGGATGGGCTCCGCCTGAAAGTCCTTTATTTTTCGAATTTTCAGATTGTAAATGTAGCTCGTTGTAGAGGAGATGTTGGTGACCGGATTAATGCGGAGTCCTGCCAGTTTCATTTCCGGCTGGTTGAGCTCATCGAGTGATTTGTAAACCGGTCTGTAAGACAACAGCATGAAATTCTTCCTGGTATCCATGGAGACCGACGGAGCGGGCTCGTAGTCGGCCAGGGCGAGGATTTCGGGAGATGGTTTTTGAAAACTCAGGTCTTCCTGGGCCAGACAAAAGTTCAGGCTGATCAGCGCAACAAGTAAGATCAATTTTTTCATTCTTTATTTGTTTTTGACCGGATCTCCCATTGAATGGGATCGGATGCAAATGTACTTGAAAAGATGATGTCGGGGCAACCTACTGTTGGGATCCGGAAATGAAGGCACAAGTCGTCCCGCCAAGGCGGGACAGGAAGACTTGCGGCAACATAAGATAATAATGGCACAAGTCTCAGACTTGCGCCAACATGAAGGACAGGAAGACTTGCGCTAACATTGGAATCTTCATTAATGTCCGGAAGCGCCAAACCAGATCATCCTTAGCCCAAAGAGGAAAAGACCGATGCCCAGCACTTTGGTCACCAGGGAGAGGACTCTTTCGGAAAGCAGCTTGCTCAGATGGGTCGCCGCCCAGGATTTCAGGACATCCGTCAGAAATACGGTGGCGATCATAGAGGTAAAGAAGACCAGATGGCCGGTGCCGTCCATGTGTTTATCCGTTTTTACCGCAGCCACGATGCCTATCCAAAACAGATAGACAAAGGGATTGATGGCATTGAGGAGGAAGCCCTTGCCGAGCAGGGAAAGAGGGCCCGAGAAGCGGATCTTTTGCGGATCTTTTATTTTGGGTTTGCGAAAAAAATCAACCAGTCCAAAGGTGCACAGGATGGCCCCGCCCACATAGCCCAGAATGCTGCCAAACCAGGGCTTGTCGGACAGGCCGGCAATGAGAAAATAGGATAGGCTCAATGCGACCACGTCGCTGGCTGCGATACCTGCTGCAAAGACGGATGCCGCCCTGAGGCCTTTTTCCATGCTGACGCGGATCAGTGCAAAGAAAACAGGGCCGATCAGAAAAGCCAGTGCAAAGCCCATCAGGCTGCCTTTCGTCAGAGGTTCCAACCAGCTCATCGGTTCAGTCCGCTTTTTGGGTGCTTTGATGTAAGAATCCGATCCACTCCTCGTGCAGGTTTTTTTTCAACACCCTGGGAAACTTGGCCTGACCGCCGTATTTGCCTCTGAGTTTCATCCATTCGTAAAACCGGTGAAGCGGCAGGGGCGTCACGCGGATCTCTTTCAGGGCAGAGCCACGCTCCACGGCGTAATCGTCATTCAGTTCGCAAAGGTAACGATCCAGGCTCCTGGCCAGGATGTGTGGATCTGGTGCCTGATCGTCCGTGCCCAGGTACCAGTGATGGGCAAACAGGCTGCCGTGAGGGACTCCGGCCACCGTGAATTCGGGAATGTCGATTTTGAATTCAAGGCTTAGTTTTTCGATGGCGTGGTTCATGTTGTCCACAGACAGGTGCTCGCCGCACAGGCTGAGGAAGTGTTTGGTGCGACCCGTGATGATGATCTCTCCGTTGCGGGGATTGGTAAAGCGCACCGTGTCACCGATCAGATAGCGCCAGGCTCCGGCGCAGGTACTGATCAAAAGCGCGTAGTCCTTGTCTTGCTCAACCTGGTCGATCATGACCGCCTTGCAGTCCGGACGGATCTCTCCGTCTTCGTCAAAATTGGATTCATCAAAAGGGACAAACTCAAAGAAAATGCCTCCGTCGGCCACCAGCTCCATATCCCTTTCCGGGTGTTTGTGGTAGGCCATAAATCCTTCGGAGGCCAGATAAGTCTCGATAAATGTCACGGGTTTGCCCATGAGACTTTCCAGATTCTTGCGGTAGGGTTCTATCGATACCCCGCTGTAAGTGTACACGGCCAGGTTGGGCCAGAGTTCGTGGATATGTTTCAGATTGTAGTGATTCAGTATTTTTTCGAGCAGGATCTGCACCCAGGCGGGCACTCCCACCAGAAAGCCGATGTCCCATAGGTGGGCATGGGCCATGATCTCTTCGATTTTTTCATCCCAGACCTTGATCTGAGAGATCTTATTGCCGGGTTTATAAAACTTTTGAAACCAAAAGGGCAACTTGCTGGCGGCAATACCGCTCAGGTCCCCTTCGTAATAGCTGCCCCGGTCATGCAGGTCCGTGCTCCCTCCCAGCATCAGCCAGTCCCGCGTATAGACCTCAGCCGGTATGCGGGGGAAGTTGGTCATGGAGCTGAGTTGGTTGATGGACGTTTTCTTCAGGGCTTTTATCATGTCGTCCGTCAGGGGTATCCGCTTGCTGGCGGACTCCGAGGTGCCGGAACTTAGGGCAAAGTATTTGACGCGTCCCGGCCAGCAGACATCCCGGCCGCCATCCAGGGCCTTGCTCCACCAATCGCGGTACATGGAGTTGTAATTATACACCGGCACCTGTTCCTGAAAAATGCGGTATAGCCCCTCATCCGCAGATTCTGAGGAGCGATGATTCTGGAGCATGGAGGTGAAATCCCATTTTTTGCCGAAGTCGGTGTGTTGTGCCTCGTACAATAGTTGGTGCAACTGAATTCTCTGGGCCTCCGGCAGATTGACACTGGACTCTTTCAATCTGTGCCGGAGTCGCATCCCCCTTTC
>CAYXKO010000042.1:0-12110 GCA_964465435.1 uncultured Saprospiraceae bacterium
ACCACCACCTGTGGTGGTAAAGTTGACCTGGGCGGAATAAGTGCTTTCTCCGCTCGAGCAAACCGCTTTGACGCGGGTATTGTATTGCGTGCCTGCGGTAAGCCCGGTCATCGCATAATTTGGATTAGTGGTCGTCACCTGGGTCCAGGTCTGATCCGTCGATTTTTTGTATTCAAACTTATAGGAAGTGGCTCCGCTGACCGTGTTCCATGCGGCATTGGCTGTCGTGTTGGTTATATTGGTGATGTTGAGTCCTGTCGGCACGCCACAGTCACCTCCGCCGCCGCAACTCGTACCCAGACATCCTGCTGCCGCCACGCGGTTTCTGATCTTATCGCCGGGCTGGACGCCAAAACCATTGTTGAAATTGATCCCGTACTGGGTCAGGTGGCAATAACTCATGATGGTGCCGCCATTGTTGGGGGGTGGGCCGGGCTGGCAATTGCCTTCCGGAGTGTAGCAGTTGTCGAGCGCACCTCCGGACCAGCCGCACCACTGGGTGTGGTTGGAGCCGATGTTGTGTCCCATCTCGTGGGTCATCACTTCCACCGTCCAGGAGTAGGTAGGTACATCTGCATAGGAGGAGGATATGTTGCTGTATGCGTATTTGTACGATGTACAGAGCACGTCGAGCCAGGCCACTCCGCCGATGTTCTGTCCGCCCAGGGCTGCCAGGTGCGCCAGATCTCCGTTAAAGGTTCCTCTGAGGTTTCTGAACTGGTTGAGGGCGGTGACGGAATTGGTCTTGCTGTAATTGTCTGCGGTGGTCCAGACGAAAACCTCTGATATGGTCGTGTTGATACTTTCATTGGTGTACAGGGTTTTCACATTGTTGTACACCGAGGTGATCCAGTTGACCGTATTGGTGACGCCGCCTTTGTTCTGGTGGAGCGCATAATCGCATTCAATGTAAGCCCTGATGCAGTCGCCGGGAGCAGACTCTGCCAGACCGGAGTTTTGATCCGTCCGGAAGCTGTTCTCCAGTTCGTCCGCGCGGCACTCAAAGCCTTTGGAGGCATAGATTTCCCGGTCGTCGTAAACCAGGAGATGTCCATCATGGGCCCTGGATGGCTGGAAAACCAGGTTGTGGTCCTCCAGGCTGATCATCCCGATGATCTGGCCCTCAAAGAAGCTGATCGCTGCCAGATGCTGGCTCTGGCCTCTGACGACACCCTGATAATAGAGACCCGGGGTGTAATCGGCCTGGCCATTGCCTGAGGTGGTGACCACAAATTGCTCGTCGAGCAGGCGCACGCGCACCAGGTCCAGGCTTAAGGTTTGGCCTTTGTACTGAAAGCCAAAGCTCACCGCCTCAGGGGCGTTTTTGAGCAAAGCGGATAGCTGGGTGAAATCCAGCGCGTACAGGGATGCCGATCTTAGCGAATAAGGGCGCAGGTCTTCTGTCTTTTGGGAAGGAATGATCCCGGAGAACTTATAAAATTCAACGCCGGATCCGGAGGCCTGTCTGACCTGTGAGGCCACCACGGATTCAGGACGGTCGGCCACGGGGATGATCTTTACCTCGCCATTGTCCTGGGCCAGCAGCATGCCTGCCAGGAAAAGAGTCAATAAAGCAGAGAGCAGTCTTTTTGGAAAACGCATCATAATAGTATTTTTAGGAAATTTGAAAATCACGCTTTGACAGATACCGCAAAGCACAGATATGACGGGTGGGATAATCTGTAGCAAAGATAACAGAGTCGTGCAAAAATAAAACTCAGGGTTTACCCTGAATTTTCAAAATCGCGTTCCGATCCTCATCGTACGGCACAAATTAAAAAATTTATATGTGCTATGTATTCTTTTTGGGCAGCTTACAGATTAGGGTACATTGACAAGTGAGACTGAGAGCCTGAAAATTTTTTTTAAAAAAAATATTCTTTCCCTGATTCAGGGTCACAGTGAGGCCAGGCTAGCCTTCAGGGCCTCCAGTCGGGTCAGTCCATCCTGCAGTTTTTGTTTTTCCTTGTCGACCAGATCGGCAGGAGCATTGGAGACGAATTTCTCGTTTTCCAGCTTTTTCCGGACGGATTCCACAAAACCTTGCGCGTACTGGATCTCTTTTTCAAGGTTTGCCCTCTCTTCGTCCTTATTGATGGTGACGGGCATCTCGAGGAAGTACTTGTGCCTCATGCCCATAAAACTCTGGGCGCCCGGCATTTCGTCCCTGCATTGGGAAAAAGAGCTGATGTTGGCGAGCTTCATCAGCACACCGGCGGATCCCCGGATCTCGTGAATGCCCGATTCGCCGGTGGCCAGCACGTACAGGGGCAGCGGTACGGCAGATTTGACGCCGTACTTGTTTCTCAGGTCGCGGATCTGGGTCAGGACCCTGCGGATCTCTTCGACCGAGAGGAGCAGCCCGGAATCAGGTTCCTCTGCCTCAGGCCATTGGGCGATCATGCAACTTTCATTTTCCTTCCGGGTCCGGAGCTGCTGCCAGATCTCTTCGGTAATAAAGGGCATGAAGGGATGGAGCAGGATGCAGATCCGCTCGAAAAATCCGAGGGTTTGGTCCAGAACCCCGGCAGCAATGCCTTCTCCTGCCCTGGGCTTGATGGCTTCCAGATAAAAGCCGCAGAAATCTTCCCAAACGAAGGAGTACAGCGATTTGATGGCCTCGGACAGGCGGAAGGAGTCCATTTGCTCGTTGGTTTCGCGGATCACCTGCGCTAGGCGGTTTTCCATCCAGCGGAGCATGAGCTCTTCGCCTTCGAGGGGCATTTTCCCGGTATCCGGGGTCCAGGATCGGACCAGGCGTTGGGCATTCCAGATCTTGTTGGAAAAATTGCGCCCCTGTTCGCAGAGTTTTTCGTCAAACAGCAGGTCGCCGCCTGCGGGAGAGCAGGCCAGCATGCCGAAGCGCACGCCGTCGGCGCCGAATTCGTCGATGAGGCCTAGCGCATCCGGAGAGTTGCCCAGGGATTTGGACATCTTCCTGCGGAGTTTGTCGCGGACCATGCCGGTAAAGTAAACCTTGCTGAACGGCTTTTGATTTTTCCATTCGTATCCGGCCATGATCATGCGCGCCACCCAGAGAAATATGATATCCCAGCCGGTGACCAGGACCGAAGTAGGGTAGTAGTAGTTGAGTTCTTTTTCATCCCGGAAACCGTCGAAGACGCTGATGGGCCACAACCACGAGGAGAACCAGGTGTCCAGGACGTCCTCGTCCTGTCTGAGGTCTTCAGCCTGCAATCCGGGGTTTCCGGTTTTCCTGCGGGCCTCGGCAAGGGCTTCCTCCCTGGTTTCCGCCACAAAGACTTCCTCCCCCAGGTACCAGGCCGGTATCTGATGTCCCCACCAGAGCTGTCTCGAGATGCACCAGTCGCGGATGTTTTCCATCCAGTGGCGGTAGGTGTTTTGCATGTGTTCGGGCAGGAATTCGATGTCGCCTTCCGTCACGGCCCTCAGGGCGGGTTCCGCCAGCGATTTCATGTCCACGTACCATTGCAGGCTCAGCCTGGGCTCCACCACGGCGTTGGTCCGCTCGGACCGGCCGATGTTGGTCATGTAGTCCTGGATTTTTTCCAGGACGGCGGCTTCTTCCAGCAGTTTTTTAATTTTTTTGCGGGCCACAAAACGGTCTTCCCCGATCAGGATCCGGGCATCGGGATTCAGGCTTCCGTCCTCGTTGAGGATATCCACCACCTCCAGCCCGTGCCGGAGTCCGATCTCGTAGTCGTTCTGATCGTGTGCGGGCGTGACCTTCAGCGCCCCGGTGCCAAATTCGCGGTCTACGTATTCGTCGCAGATTACCGGAATGGCCTTTCCGATCAAGGGGATCAGGACCTTCTTGCCGTGAAACGCCCGGTAGCGATCGTCCTCGGGGTGAACGGCCACTGCGGCGTCGGCCATGATCGTTTCGGGTCGCTGCGTGGCGATGACCAGATATTTTTCGGGATCGTTTTCCAAATGATAGCGCAGGTAGAACAATTGGGCCGGTTCTTCCTTGTAGATCACTTCTTCAGAAGAGAGCACGGTCTTAGCTTCTGGATCCCAGTTGATCATTCTTTGGCCCCGGTAAAGTTTTCCTTTGCGGTACAGGTCCACGAAAACCCTGATGACCGCGGCAGAGCGGCTTTCGTCCATAGTGAAGGCCGTACGCGACCAGTCGCAGGAAGCGCCCAGCCTCCTCAGCTGGGACAGGATGATGCCTCCGTATTTCTCTTTCCACTCGAATGCATGCTGCAGGAATTCCTCGCGGCTCAGGTCGCTTTTGCGGATGCCTTTTTCCCGGAGCATCTGGACCACCTTGGCCTCGGTAGCGATCGAGGCATGGTCCGTACCCGGCACCCAGCAGGCATTTTGTCCCAGCAGACGGGCGCGACGGATCAGGATGTCCTGGATCGTGTTGTTGAGCATATGGCCCATGTGGAGCACACCCGTGATATTGGGCGGGGGAATGACGATGGTAAAGGGCTCCCGTTCGTCCGGCACGGACCTGAAGAGGGAATGGTCTTCCCAATACTGATACCACTTATCCTCCACCTCACGGGGTGAATACCTGCTGTCACTGCTCATGCTTATCTGATCTTGTATCTGAATGTGTGTAATACGCCTTTCTGGCCGGGTTTTCTCTCAATGATGAAAATAAGGTCGGTGGGTTGTGCGCTGTATTCGGGTTTCCAGGGGCTGCCCGTAAACCGCTCGATGATCTGGGGGAGGGTCTGGAGGTGCACGGTCATCACCAGGTCGTCCGGACCCATCAGGTCGATCTGCTTGTACAGACTCTGCAGGTCTGCCTGGTCGTAGTAACTGAGCGCAGCCTTGCGGGCATCCGTGAGAGGCTGCAGGGTGAGGATGTTGTTGCGGAAGGTCGTGCTGAAGTACTTTTCAAACTCCACGTTTTTCAGGATCTGCAGGAGCCTGATGGCTCTCCAGCGTCCGTCGGTGCTCAGTCCGGGATCGAGTCCGATGACATCCTGCTCGGCGTGAAAGACCATGAAGATCAGCTGGCTGGTGGCTGCCGAAAGGCCTTTCAGCTCCACGGAATCCTGTCCTTCTCCGAGGATCAGGTAGGGCGGGCGGATGGCCTGAAGTACGGGCATAGGTCCCTGAGCCTGCAGTCCGCCGGACATCAGGAATGCTCCCAGAATAATGGCTAAAATCCTCATCTTTTGATCCAATATCATGACTCACAAAGGTATCATTATCAGCAGGTACTGACCTCCGTTTAACATGGAATTAACGAACGGAAGAGAGAAAGACGATGACGATGACAAGGGCCATGGCTTCAACGTTTAGCCTTGTGCCCGGAGTCATTTCCCCATTTCTTTTTCTCTTAGATTAAAGTTTCCTGTCATAAACCATGTTTTCGCCATAGTCATCGTTATTCGCCATAGTCATAGCTATAGTCATTGTTATGCTTTGGCGTTTGTCTCCCCAATCTTCCCAAAAATATTTATTCCAAAGATACCAAATTCGGCCCATCCAAATTATATTTGCCTGAAAAGCACTGTACACACCATGAAAACCACTGTAGAACTCGACCCATTGCGGCATCAGGATCAGGATTTGCTCCGGATCGGTATATCAAAAGGCAAAAAGATCCTGGCGATCCTCAGGGACTATTTCAAAGCCTGCCAGCCAATGGAATATCTACCCGAGGGCCAAACTCCCGGCAATCCATACGGCGAAAGGAGTTTGCAACAGGTATTCAAGCAGGCTGTTGCGAAAGCATGGATAATAAAAACTTTCACCCTGCAATGGCTCAAAAATAGTGGAGTTTACCCCGCGATTCGCGGGGCTACCCATTTGCTAGAATCAGGAACAGATCTACAATTTATTCAGGAACTGTTGGGTCACACCAGCAGCAGAACTACACAGATTTACACCCATGTTGGTAATCACAGTATTCAAAAAATATAAAGCCCTTTTGATGATTTATAAAATTTGTATTTTTAAAAATAAGTCTAATATGTATCAGACTTATACAACAAAATACTGTTGGACAGGTCTCATTTTGTCAGACATATAAGTAAGTTAGCGGCAACCGAACATAGACAGCTCGACAAAAGAGGTAATGACGAAAATAAGTAAGCAAATAAATGATAGACGAAAACATTCAGACAATATCAATCTACTTTGACAAGCCCAAAACTTTTGAGCCCACAAATATCAAACCGCTTGGCGGTATTGTTGGTTTGTATTTTATTTTTACTCAGAGCATTTTCGTTCAGTATCCGTTTGATAAATCCAAACTACTTTACATCGGAATGAGTGAAAGAAAAACAAATAGCATTGGTAGCAGGTTAAGCGGACATTTTGAAGGTAAATCAAAAAATGTTGGACTTGTAAATTACAGAAAGGTAGAACCATTGCTTTTCACTTACTTGAACTTTGACATCCTAAAAGCAAATTGGAATTTCAGAATTGAAGACCTTGAAAGTTATTTCATTTTGAGTTTCGTTGAGCACTACGGAGTTTATCCAATTTGCAACAACAAAACGGGATTTGAGATTTTGAAAAATGATTTGAAAATTAATTTGAAAATTGACTGGAACTATTTTAAAAACTAACTACAATGGAAAAGAAAGTAAAATCTGGAAAGGAAATTTTAGACGACTTTTTTGGAAACATCTCTCAAATTGAAAATGTAGATAAAGCACTTGCTGAATCTTTGACCAACTTGTATAAAGAAGGAAAACTTACTGACACCAATGTAAAAAACAAGCTATCAGAACTGCGTAGTAAAAATGCCAACAAGAATTAAAAAATTATCAATCACTGGACTTCGTGGAGTTCAAAAGACATTGGAACTCCCATTGTCTGAAAAATCAATCCTGATGTATGGAGACAACGGCACAGGAAAGAGCAGCATTTCTGATTCGTTGGAATGGTTCTTCAATGACTCCGTCATTCATTTATCGGGTTCAGAGATTGACTTGAAGGAAGCTTTGCGAAACGCAAACCTTTCAGATGTTGATGTTTCGTCTGTTGAGTTGGAATTTACTAAATCATCAACCAATTCAAACAGAACTCTAATCAGCAAAAAGGGAAAGCTGAATGCCGATTACTCCAACAAGTCAACTGTTTTTTCAGAATATCTGAATAAATCTAAGAGTGAGAATCTTATTCTGAGGTATCAATTCCTTACTGACTTTATAGATAAAACGAAAGGTGATAAACTAAAAAGTTTATCTGACATTATCGGTTATGCTGAGGTGAACAAGGCAAAGGAAGTTTTGAAAAAAACTTTTAACTCACTAAAGACAGAAATCAAAACTCAGAATTATGAAACTCTAATCAATAATGAGAAGAAAATTCTCATTGAAAAAATAAACGCTGCTGTCAGTGAGGAAAAAGATTTGTTTGAAAAAATAAATGAAATAATTCTTCCTTTGAAATTAGGTGTTGAAATAAAATCCCTTCAAGACATTGATAAGGTTTTGCTTCTGCTTCAAGCACCTGCAAACACAAAAGCCCTGAACGAATTGCGTTTCTTTGAAACCTGCCAGTCAACACTCAAAACTTTAAAAAGTGAATCAACTCTGCTCAACAAGGAGTATGAGAATTATTACACCGAGTTCAAAAAAATTGCTGACGATGTTCAAAGCATCATGCAAGTTTTCTTTGCCGAATTATTGAAGGCAGGAAGTACCGTAATAGAAAAGAAATATCACCAAGACGAAACTTGTCCGCTTTGCTTACAACCAAAATCAAAGCAAGATTTACTGACTGAAATTCAAAACCGTTTAAAGCAAATTGAAGAATCTGCAAAGAAGAAGGCGGCTTTTGATTCGGCCAAACAAACGGCAATCAAACTTGCATCTGAAAGAGTAAAACGCCTTGAAGTTTTAAGGGCTGATATTCATTACAACGAAAAATCAAACGAACAAATAAAACAGGCGACCGACAGCTTAGTTACAAAACTTGTTGACTACGAAACGAACGGAAATGAAAAAGTAACTTCTGGTAAAATGATTTCAGAGGCGAAAGATTTGAACTTCACAGATGATGACTTTGAAATTTTGGCAACAATTGCTTCAAAAATCACAACAATACAAGAGCAACTGAAAAAGGACAACAAGGCAATATTATTTTCAAACATTTCATCTGCGAAAGATTCTTTTCTCCGAATCAAAAATTTTGAAAAAGAAAAAGAAGTGATTGAGAAGCAGAAAGTATCAATGGAGATTATCTGCAATGAGTTTGTCAAGAAACAGAAAGAAGGACTTGAAGATTTCATTGCTAAAGTTTCAGGTAGAATAAATGAATTCTATCAGTTTATGAATCCAGGTGAACAATTTCAAGAGTTGAGAATTGTAACAATGGGTGATGAAGATGAACTAACTGGAATTACCATTGAGTATAAGTATAATGGCAACTGGGTTTCACCACCACAGAAATATTTTAGTGAATCTCATTTGAATTGTTTTGGTTTATCATTTTTCCTTGCTTCTGTTGAAGAATACAATCATGAGAATGAATTCATCCTTTTGGATGATGTGATTTCTAGTTTTGACAGCAATCACCGAAAACGATTTGCCGATTTGCTTTTTGAAAAGTTCTCTAAACGCCAAATTATTTTACTCACTCATGAAAGCGAATGGTTTCAGTATGTCAGCCAACTTGCAAAACGAAATGGCTGGCTTATAAGCGAAATTAAATGGAGTGATGCAGAAGGAACTCACATAGATGTAGAGCCAAGCGAATTGAGGGAACAGATTGAAACAAACTTGGCAGAAGGCAATGTCAGTTTAATTGGCAACCCAATGAGAAAATATCTTGAACATACTTTGAAAGATATATGTGCCAACCTTGAAGTGAAAGTTGATTTCAGATTCAATGAGCTTAATGAGAAACGAATGCCTGATGAATTGTTGAACGAACTCAAATCACGAATCAATAAATGCAGCAACGAATTGAAAGCACAAATGCCAGTGATTGACAGAATCGTGAACTCAAATATTTTAGGGAATCTGCTTTCTCACGACAACCCGTTCTCTCCGAAAATTGGCGACCTCAAAGCATTTTGGGCTGACTTCGTTGAAATGGAAAAACTATTTTACTGTCAAGATGCAGCTTGCAAAAAACCGATTGTGTCAATGAGAAATTATGATACTGTTGCCAAGAAAGTGAGATGCAGTTGCGATAAGACAAAATACGAATGGAAAAAATAACTTTAATCAAATACAATGTCAAACTATCAAGTAATTAAACAAGCAATCTTAGAACGGAAGTGTGTAACTTGTGATTACAACGGCTATCGGAGAAAAATGACTCCCCACGTTCTTGGATTAAAGAATGGAAAGCAGCAAGCTCTTTTTTATCAGTATGGTGGTGAATCCAGTTCAGGGCTTAGTCCAGACCCGACAAAAAATTGGAGGTGTATTCCAATTGACAAGATTCAAAACCTGACAATAAATGGTGATGCTTTCCAAACTGCACAAAACCATTCACAAACTCAGACCTGTGTTGATGAAATTGATGTCGAAGTTGACTATGATTTGTGAAAATCGGCAGCCGCTAACAAGGGCTTGCCAAAAGCGGGTGTGACTGAATTCCATTACAATTTTGTGCTTAACCGAATTTTAGTTTTTCAAATCAACAGTATTGCTGAAACTCCCCGCCTTCGGCAAGCCCCAAAACGTTGGGCGTAATGATGAAACTCATTAGAACAATTTAAACTCAATGGAAAAAATTATTTCTGCACTTGCCAGTATAGAACCTTTGTCAACTGGTCAACAAGATGCTCTATTAGCACTTCAACCTTTCATGAAGCATGTTACCTTAAAAAAAGGCGCTTATCTCTATCAGGTAGGCGAAATTCCAGACTTTGTCGTATTTGTTGAATTAGGAATACTCCGTCACATTATTATTGACAGCAGTGAAAATGAAAAAATACTTAGGTTCTACAAGGAGAAAGATTTTATTGAAGACTGCCAATCCTTCAATGATCAAAAACCTGTGAATTATTCAATCCAGGCACTTGAAGACTGTGAACTCAGTTATTTCAAATTTCTGGAGGTGGCACATTTATATACCGACTATCCGGAATTTGAAAAAATAGGAAGGAAAATGATGGAAAGTAACGCAGCATCTTATGGGAAGCATTTATCTGTATTATTGACATATAATTCAGAGGAACGGTATAAGTTTTTAATTCAACACTATCCTGAACTCATAAAAAGAATATCGGTTACCCACCTTGCACAGTACCTTGACATGAACAGAGTCACCTTAAGCAAAATGAGGTCACGAATCCTTAATGGCAAGATTTTGTAGTTTAAACTACACATCTCAAATATGCCTGTGCACTAACTTTGCTGAAAGTTACTGACATGGAAAAAAAATCCATTAAAAAACGAAGACTGGTTATCAGGATACTGAAATGGACAGGCATAGGACTAATTGTCCTCATTCTTGGTTTTGTTGCATTTGTGCAATTGACCTGGGACAAGAAACACGAAGCTCCTTATCCTGAAATTACAGCCAGTAGAGATTCTGCTGTAATCGCAAGAGGTGCTTATCTTGCAAATAGTGCTGCTCATTGTGGTGCTTGTCACACAAGCATGGATGAAGTTCGATTATTTGACGAAGGGAAAAAGGTCGAGTTCAAAGGTGGCTGGGAATTGTCTTTCCCAGGCTTTGGGACATTTACAGGACCAAACATTACCTCGGATAATGAGACAGGGATAGGAAAATACACAGATGCCGAAATAGCGAGGAGTCTTAGACATGGGGTAGGCACGGACGGCAGGGCACTCTTTCCAATGATGACCTTTCAGGGAATGAGTGATGAAGACTTAACCGCAATAATTTCCTATTTGAGGACTTTGCCTCCTATTCAAAATAAAGTGAAGCCATTTGATTATGGGTTCATGTATAAAGCGCTGCTGGCTGTAGGAATGATAAAACCAGAAGGAGCAAAAGAACCTCCACCAAAGTCTGTGAAAATTGAGCCTACGGCTGAGTATGGTAAATACCTTGCGTATAATGTTGCCAATTGCAGGTCATGTCATACTGAAGTGGACATGAATACCGGTGAATACATCGGTAAAGACTTTGCAGGAAAGGCTTATTTTCCACCTGATGAATTTTCAGAAGGATATTCATATGTATCTCCGAATTTAACTTCCCATCAAGAAACCGGAATCATGGCAGGTTGGACTGAAGAGCAATTTGTAAATCGTTTCAAACATGGAAGAATACACAAAGGCAGTCCTATGCAATGGGGAGCTTTTTCAAGAATGAATGATGTCGAACTTAAAGCATTGTACAAATTCTTCAAGTCTCTCGAACCTGTCGAAAATAATATCAAACAAATTGTATTCGCACCGGGGGAAAAGCCGGAATGAGAAACACATACGCCCAACAACTGCTATGCGATAATGCTCCCGAAACGGTCGCACTACGCATAGCAAAACCGTTAGCGGATATAAAAAAACCCCACAAAATAATTGAATTAAACAGTGAATTACAGGACGACTGACATTCGAATTCAACTTCTCACAGACACATTTGTGGGTAACCAATCCAATAATGTAATTTATGGTAGTTCATTTAAAGGCGTTGCAAGGGAATATATCCGAAATCAAATTGAATTTGAAGAAGTAGATCATTTAACCGAAGAAGAGCTTTTCGGAACAGAAGATAAAATAGGATCCCTTATAGTAACCGATTTTCGGTCACTCAGTAAAATTGATCAAAAGATTATTATAACAAATAAAATAGGACAAGCAGATTCCATTTACCATCAAAATGTAATACCAAAGGGAACTATTTTAGAAGGACAACTGATATATAAAAAGAATACAAGCATATCAAGTTTTTTCACTATTAATTTTGGGATAAGCGATATTAATCACATTGGAGGAAAACGAGCAAATGGATATGGGCAATGCAATGTCAAAGTAGATAAATTCGAAACTTCAAAATATAATCTTCACATTTTATCAAAAAAGGCGTCTGACTGGATTAGAACCAATGGTTTTAAAAGAACAATCGAATATGTTGAAGATGAAATACTAAACTACTTTCATCACAATTTTCAAGAGATTGATGCTTTAAATGGGAGAGACTTTGAATTTCTAGTTAAAGAAATATTTATCCCAATTCATGCAATAGATGTAAACAAAGTTATTAATTTAGCCGAAAAATAAGGA
>CAYXKO010000043.1:0-12084 GCA_964465435.1 uncultured Saprospiraceae bacterium
CCTTTCCGATGCCCTTGCCCCGGGCCGAGGCATCCAGGTAGAATTTGACCAGCTCCGCACATCCCTCCGGAAGTCCGTCTGTGGGATAGATGCCACAGCATCCCAGCGCTTCGCCATCCAGCTCTGCGACCCAAAGCACAGAGTTCTCCCTGCGGAAAAGTCCGAAAAGATCGTCGGTGGTCGGGTCTGTATAAACGGTACCGGCATGGGGAGCGCCATGTTCGTCAAAGACCCGGCGGATCATCCTTGCCAGGGCCGTGTTGTCTCTTTCTTCAACTTGTCTGAGGATGAGCATGGCGGAGTGGATTGTGATGGCAAAATTAATGGGGAAAGCCGGAAGCCACATGGATTTTAAATTGGTTTCCTTGCTGCCCTTTTGCGGTCATCAGCTGATGCTCTTTTTAAACGGGGGTTTCTGCCAGTAGGTCAGGGACCTCCACACCCATTCCATGGGACCAAATCGAAAATAACGCATCCAGATCGGACTGACGATCAGCTGAAACAGCCATACGCCTGCGACGATGTAGTACAGTTCATACCGCTGCAATTTGCCGTAAAGTCCGAAACCAAACCCCAGAAAAAGGGTGTTGCAGATGACCGATTGCATCAGGTAGTTGGTGAAAGCCATCTGTCCCACGGCAGCCAGCGATCTCTGAAGCAGCGAGAAGAAACCCGACCTGATAAAAAGCATGATCAGGCCTATGTGTCCGATGGTCAGCGGCACCCTGCCCAGGTTGTAGCTGAGCCAGGTTTTGTGGAGGGCCAGCAGCGAAAAATTATGGGACATGATGTGCTGCAATTCAAGGTAATTGACCGTCAGTCCGATGGCGTATCCGAACAAGATCATTTGAAGGTAGAATCTGACAGATCGCTCTCCTGTAAAAATACCGGATTTGAAGAAGGCCATACCCATCAACATCATGGCGAGGATATCCCAGAAATTGATCCGGTACATGAAAGTGGTTTGCATGTACTGGTTCTCCGGGATCTTGTGCACCAGGATGCTGAAATAGTCTTTGCTGCGTGCAGTGATCTCCTCCTGCAGTTGCTCGGGAGTCGCTTTCATTTGGCCGACCCTTGTGTCCCAGTCCTCGATGGCTTTCTCTTCTTCCTTACTGAGTGCCTCGCAATTTTCCATTTTCAATTTTGCATTTGAAGCGGATTCGCTGGAGTTCGTCACATGGATGTAATCAGATAAGGCAATTAAGCTTGCAAACAGCAATACGATCGTGGCTCCCAAAACCAGTTTTGCCGGGCTGAGCATGCGAAAGCTGTAGGCAAACATGCCGACCAGGGCATACGCATACAGGATCTCCCCATCCCACAGCAAGACATAACAGTGAATCACGCCAAACACCAGGAGCCACAGCAATCTCCGGAAAAAGAGATCCGACACGTTTGTGCTGTTTTGTTCATTCCGGCCCTTCTCCATAAAGATCAAGATGCCTGCACCAAACAACATGGAGAAGATCCCCCTCATGGTTCCTTCAAAAAACATGGAGTTGATCCACCATACATTGAGGTTCCATCCCGTGGACCCTCCCGAGTTGGTCGGATCGTCATAGGCCCTGAATAGGCCGAAGCCCGGGATGTTCATCAGTAAAATGCCCAGAAGGGAAATCCCCCTCAGGATGTCCAGGGACAGGATCCTGTTCTTTTCAGGGATGGGTTGAAGTGTGTCTGTCTTGTCCATAAAATGAATTTTATAAATCCCGGGTCCACGGTTTATAGAACTTTTAATCCGGAGTTAAGCAATTTGAAAAGATCCATTGATCCCGGTGAACTGATCTGAAAATGATGCATGAAATTAGCTAATTTTTGCGGTTGATCCGGGTATTATTTATGGATGAAAGGGAAGCTCATTTCCTTGCAAGCTCCCGACAGGGAAGGTTGAAAAAATGAAGTTGGATTGACCTGACGATGAGGGATGCTCGACCTGAGTCCCGTAATGAATTGTTTTATTTCAGCATCCATTTCATCATGAGGTCGTTTTGTACCTCATGGCCCAGCACAAAGCTGTGCTGATCAAATGCGATAAATCCGTTCTTTTTGTAGAAGCCGATGGCCTTGTGATTTTTTTCCCAGACTCCGAGCCATATGCAGGATGATTTTCTTTCAAGGCCTGTTGCGATCGCTTTCTCGAGTAATTTTTTTCCTAGCCCCAGGCCTTGGAACTCCTTCAGAACATAGATCCGTTCTATTTCCATTGCCTGATCGTCCCGTAATTCTGTTTGAGCCGCTCCAAAATTCAGTTTTAAATATCCGGCCAATTTCTGATCCGCATTCATGAAATAGAATTCAGAGTTTTTGTTGTTCAACTCATCCATCAGCTTTTCCCTGCTCATCTGCTCATTCAGATATTTTTGCAGGTTCTCTTCAGTATTTTGCGATGAAAAAGTTTCAATGAATGTTTGGCGGCTGATGATCACCAGCTCTTCCAGTTCCTGATCCGTTATCTGATATATCTCGAAATTTGCCATTTTGAATTGTCCCTGATCAGATCTTATTCAATCATCGGTACGGCTTTTCTGTTTTAAAAAATTCAGGCCGGTTCATGGTGTACAAATCCTTGTGCTCTGTCCGGGCAATCGACCCAAGATGATTTCAGGCAGATCATAAACAGAGAGACCTGGATTCCCCGAATGACAGCGGAAGTGGCCATAAATATTTTTTAATCGGTTGCCTTGGTGAAAGGAAGATGGACCCTGGTTTTTTCATTTATTATGTGGATCCAATAATTTCCGTCCGGTAGTGCACGGATATCCAGCGACATTTTCTGAGAGGTGCAGCTCATCCGGTTTTTTGATAATATTTTTCCCAGTGGATTTACAATGTATACTTCAAAATCCCGGACCGGATCACAGTCCGGTTCGATGTTCAGATGGGTGTGTGCCGGGTTGGGAAACAATCGCCAGGATCCCGTTTCTTTTCCGGGATCCAAACTGTTGACCTGTTTGATCTCGAAGCAGTCCATGTGCCGGCAATTTTTACAATCCTGGATGGTCACGCAATACGTGCCGGGATTCAGCTGATTGATCTGCGAAGTGGTTTGGCCTGTGTTCCAGCGATAGTCATAGGGCGGGCAGCCGCCCTGTGGATTCAGGCTGATGGAGCCATTGGATCGGCCCGGATCGACCTGAGTCAGGACCGGATTCAGGTTCCATTTTTTTTCCTCTGACACCCTGAAGGGGCCATAGGGAGCCGAGTTTCCGGTTTCTGATGCCATGATGCAGGAATAGTCGCCGGCCGGTATATTCTGGAGGATTCGTCCGGTATCAGTTCGGTTTAACCAGGTAATGGTTTGTTGCGCAGTCCCGCCTGTCAATTGCAATCGTATGCTGCCGGTGGATGTGCCAAAGCAATTTGCATCCTCTATGTCGGCGGTAACTTGCGGGAGGCTGGTCTGGACCTGTACGAATTTGCACAGGCTGTCTGTTTCGCAACCATTGGATGCAAAGAGACAAATTTCGTACACCCCTGAATTCGGGTAGAGGTGTACGGGTTCAAATTCATTGCTTTTTGAACCGTCGCCAAATTCCCAGGAATACTGATGGGCATTGACAGATTGGTTCCTCAATTTCAATTCGTCGAAATAGACCTGCTGGTTGAAATCGGCGGAAGCCCTGAACAGATCGGTTTTACAGTTAATGGATGCGGACAGGCCTGAGCTCAGGTTGTAAAACGTGCCGCTGGCGCTGGTGCGCAATTCCACACTTCTCACACAGTAGGTATGCACCCCTTCTCCGGCGCAGCTGTCTGTGAAATTTTTCATTTTAAGAGCCTGTGGGGTGAGCAATCTGTACGCAGAATCAGGATGCGATCTTTTGTAAACGTAATACCCGGTGCTGTTTGATGGATCTTGCCATGTCAACTCAATGTGCAGTCCTGTCTGGCTTAGTTTCAGATTTTCAACCGGCCGCTGGTTGTACATGCTCAGGGTGGGATCGCCCATCAAAGCGGTATTGGCATAGGCTCCATAAAATGGCGGAGTGTAGATTCCCCTGTTGTTCATCGTCGTGAGTGTGGCATAGCCAAGCGTCTCTCCCAGAGCCATGTGATGCAGGAACCAATGAGGACGATTTCCCCATGTGCTGGCCAGGCAGGTACGCGAAGCAATGGCCGCTCGCAGGAAATTGTTGGGATAATCCCAGTCTCCGAAATAGGAACCAAACAACATGGTAAAAAATGTATGAAGCGAGTCGGTGGTAAAGTTGGTGGTGCTCGAGATGTCTGAGGCGCTCTCGGGTCCTCCTCCGCCACATCCATAGGACCACATATAGGATTGGTTGCTGAGCGTCTGGCGATAGGGAAGGTCTTTTACCCGGGCAATTCCAAACATGGGTGTAAAATTCATCCAAGCGACCGAACCAAGCCCTTCGATGTCTCTGAAATTATTGTCCACCAAAGCCCGTTCTTCTGCATAAGTGATTCCTTTGCGCCACCGATGGTCCTTGTCCAGATAGCGTTTGATCAACTGCTCCTCGGTTTCCGGGAACTTGCTCATGTTTGAAAAATCGACCCGGCCCACCTGCAGCCTCACGGGAGCAGGTATCCGATTCTGATCAAATTTTCCATCATTCGGCTTATTGTCATTTCTGCTGCCGGGAGCGCTCGTATTGTTGACCAGGCTGTCTGTCCAGATGCCATCCAGGTCTGCATAGTAACCGTCGCAGGGCCAGGCTCCCTTGTGGTCTGAGTGGTGTCCATCCGGCACAATGTCACCCGAATAGGGCACCGGGATGCGTCCCAGCAGAAAGAGCGCCTGATGGATGTCCTTGCGTGCAGAAGACCAGCTTTTGATCCTGGATTTTACCTGCTGGACGGATTCATTTTTCTGGACATAGATCAATTGCGCATGCCAGCCATCCTCTTCCAGATCCTGCCGCAGTCTGTCGATTTCAAATTGAAGACCTTGTCTCAGGCTGCTGTCAATGACGACCAGACAACTTCCACGGCGATGCACGGGAGGGAGGTCAATGGCGGAAAAGATATAACCGGCTCCAAAATTAGGCTGGCCATTGCCATAAGGAAACCTGGGCAGTGATTTGATGATCTGATATTCATAGGCCCTTCCCGCCACGACGGAGCTGTCCGACCAGGAGGTGGAGGATGCGCTCACACTGACCATGCTGTCCATCCACTGGGTATCTTCCTTTTGTTTCCGCCAGATGGTGTATCCGCCGTTGGCGGTATCCTGTTTCCAGCGCAGCGAGATCACGGGAGGCCGGGCCTGTACACTGGCTTCCACCATGACAGACTGTCGCGCATCATATACGTCCTGGGCTAGGAGGTGAATGAAAAGGAACAGTGAAATGAAGCCTGTCAGGAAAAGTCTTATCATACACAATGGTAATGAAATAAAAGCAACTGATCCGGGAAAAGCAAAATTCTCTTTTTTGTACACAGCCTTCCGGGAGTCTCTACAAATTCTTTTTGAAAAAGTCCAGGGTCCTGTTCCAGGCCAGTTCCGCTGCGTCCTTGTCGAAGCGGGCGGTGGTGTCGTTGTGAAATCCGTGGTTGACCTTCGGGTACATATAGGCTGTGTATTCCTTGTTGTTTTCCTTCAGTGCTTTTTCATAGGCGGGCCAGCCCTCATTCACGCGGGTATCTAATTCCGCGAAGTGGAGCAGCAGTCTGGCTTTGATCCGGGGCACTTCTTCCGTGGGAGGCTGTCCGCCGTAAAAGGGTACGGCAGCCGGGAGGTCGGCTATCCGGACGGCCATCATGTTGGCGATCCAGCCACCAAAGCAGAATCCGACCACCCCCACCTTGCCCGTGCAGTTCTTGTCATTTTTAAGGTAGTCGTAAGCCGCGATAAAATCCTCGAGCATTTCATTCCTGTCGCGTTTGCTTTGCAGGGCGCGGCCATCGTCGTCATTGCCGGGATAGCCACCCAGGGGCGTGAGGGCATCCGGCGCGAGGGCCATAAATCCGGCCAGCGCCACCCGCCTCGCGACATCTTCAATATGGGGATTCAGGCCGCGGTTTTCGTGGACCACGATGACGCCTCTCCTTTTCCTTTTGCCGGAGGCGGGCAGGCATCGAAGCGCCTTGATGGTCCCGCCACCACGGGGTGAGGCGTACTCTATATATTCCGAGCGGATCCGCTTGTCGTCCGGGGCGATCTGAATGGCTCCCTGATAATCCGGCATGAGGTATTTCAACAGGGAGGGAAGGGTCAGACCTCCCATGGTGTACAGCGACAATTTCTGCACAAAATCCCGCCTGTCGAGCCTGTTGTGAGCATAGTCGTCGTAGAGGTCAAAGACCTCCTGCGGGATGGCCTCCCGGTTTATCCCTTTGGGATCTTCGCTTTTGGAATCTTTGCTCATGCCTGGAGTTTCCGGATGAAATGTTCAGCCAAAGATAGAAAAATCCGGATGGATATGTACCAGAAGGCATGAGCCGGGTGGGAGATACACCATGATAAGTGTTATAGAACGGTGGTGGTTAGGGCTCCTTCAATATTTCGCATTTTTTTTTACCTCCCAAATTTCTCTCCTTAGTTCAAACCAATCTGTGTACAGGCTTCTGTCGAAAAAGGATTCCTTGTATTCAAAACCGAGTTTGCCCAGGACATTTTTGGATGCCAGATGTGCGGGATCGGTTATCGCAACGATGAGGTCGGTGTGCAAGACATCAAATCCATACCGGATCGCAAAGTTGGCCGATTCCGTGGCATATCCTTTTCCCCAATGCATTCTCTTGAACCTGTACCCAAGCTCGTAAAAATCCTTTTTCCCGTTTAAGTCCTCCTTAAAAAATTTCAATCCGCACAAACCCAGAAACTCCCCGCTTTGCTTATCCGCCACCACCCAACGGGCCACCCCGGTTTCCCGATATTGCTTTCTGATCATTTCTATGGCCAGTCTGATCTCGTCCAGTGTCTTTGCCGGTTGATTCTCAATGAGGGCATGTACCTCGGGGTCTGAATCCATTTCGAAAAGATCCTTTTCGTCCTCGAATTCCAGCTCTCTGATCAGAAGTCTCTGTGTGGTGTTGATTATTTTCACGGTCATTTATTTTTGACGGATCCTCCGGCGGTTCGGGGTGTGGTCGATGGTAAATGAAGATCTTTTCAGGGCCATTTTATTTTGTGCATAGACTAAGAATCTGTCCACCGGTCTGATCCATATTGTTGTAACAAAGTTTATTGGTTTGCAATTTTTATTTCATTCAGCTCTTTCTCCGGCAATCCCCCTGAATGCAGCACGGACAGGATGAATTCTGTTTTTCTTTGGGTGTATTTTTCCCGCGTCATGCCCTTTTCATTTGCCAAAGCTGTTTTCAGATCGGAGTATTCCCGCACGAGTTTTGGCATCCTGAGCAAAAGGTCCATGAACAGGATGTGGTTTTTCAGGGCCAGGCTATCCGAGTAACAGATGTAAAGGTGATGCTCCTGCATCACAATGGATGTGTCTGTGCAGGGCGTGCGGGGAGATGATTGCCTGAAGGCATAGAGACCCGGTATTCCCTGGTCGCCCTTGCCGATGTAACCGGCCCTGATCAGTTTATCAGAAAAGGAAGACAGCAGGCTTTTGTCCTTTATGACGATATCGACATCCAAAATGGGTTTTGCACAGAGTCCCGGGATGGCGGTACTGCCCACGTGCTGGATCTCAGCCTCGGGATCCTCCAGGATGGATAGAAGCATTTTTTTCAGATCATTGAACCGGGATATCCAGGCCGGATCATGGGGTACTATCAGGTTTTTCACAGAATCAGTGTCGTAAATTTCAAGGCAATTTAGTGACAATAATTCATTTTATAGAGTCAGATCATCGTATGATCGTTTCTTGGAGATTTAGAGTACGGTCCTCTGAAAATGGATCAGGTTATTATTATCCCACCGTTTAAGGCTGTCCACGAGGTATGTAAAATTTTGCTAGCCGCTCAGTTGATTACACAGTTCGGGCATTTTCCAGACAAGCCTGGATGTTAGTTATTATGTAGTGGTCCAGTGCACGAATTTTACCGCTGGCGTTTTCGTTCCTTCCTCAGGAGAATTCGGTTGGTTCCTCAATTCAGCTTAAGCACCCACCGGTTACCCAGGCTGCATTCGCGGATGAAGATTTCCTTCAGCCAATCCAGCTCATTGTTTTCCAGACTTTGGATGAGCTTTTGACAATTTTCAAAATCACCCAGGTTTCTGAGCAGCTCAGCGGACATTATTTTTTCATCTGTATCGGAAGGATTGAGCAGCTGCAACAACTGATGGATATTTTCTTTCCACCTGAGTTCATCCTCTGCATCTTCAAAGATATTCTTCCCATTCCGGATCCTGTCGTTATATCCCCACCAGATTTATTAGCTGAAGGTTTTTCTTCCACCTTTTATTCTGTTTTGGTAAAAGGATTGGTATCAGAAAATGAAGGACCTTTTTTTGGACCCGGATTTTAGGGTTGTAGAATGGATCCTGTAATTCAGCATAGGCTGTTTTTAGTTGAAAAGTACAAGGATGCGTTCAGTTAATTTTCCAGGGATATTTGATGGACTTAAAATAATAGTTCTTACGCATAAAGCCTAGACTTAATACAATTCCGGCCCCCATTTGCGCACCGCTTGCAATAAGCAGGTCTCTCGAACGATTGGTCTGAAAGATGAGGGAATTGGCCGCTGTGAAGGCGCCGCCTAAAAACAGGATTGCACCGGTCCTGAACATATTATCGCGGAATTTTTTATTTTTTTCCGATTTGTAGTAACTGATGGAATATACTTCCTGTTTTGCAAAACTCAGTGTGTCACTCATGCCAAGTTTCAGGTCATATTGAGGATTTTTTGATTTGAAATCCCTGGTGATCACCATCCAGTTTATAATCATTTCTATGCTGTCCGGGCTAGTCCCTAGGATTTTCCCTTCAAATCTTTTGTATGTACAACAGCGATTTTTGTGATCATCGATGTCTGACAGGCGAATTTCCAAGAGGTCTGTCTGTTTGATCGATTTGGTCGAGTTTTGGTTGGTTATCGTCAGGTCCTGGCTTGAAAGCGGAAAGCATGTCAGCAGGAAAAGAAGAACGATCCCATTTTTCATGTCGGTCATTTTTTTTGGTTTCTCAGGGTGTAAAAATAATACGGGATCATCATGGATGCATGCCGTTTCGACGGAAATCCGGTTTGAGCAGAAAATTTAATTTTTATTTTATGCATGTATTTTATTTTCAGAGTCATGCACTATTTGCCGTTTACTTATGAAAAGGTATTAAGGCGTTCTTTGATTGTCATTTTTCAGGGTCCCATTTTCCTTTAACGGCTCATGTTTTGAAACAGGATACCATGCTGTTTTCGGACCACCCGGTGGAAGATAAAATGCAAAGGAAGAGGGAGATTGGTGGATACCATTTCTTCGACCAGGGTGCCTTTCTGATCAGAGCTTAAAGAGAAGTTCATGTCAATGGCAACGAACTTCATCAATCTGGAGCGAAAAGTTATGGTGTGGGCCGGTTCATTTTTCTCAATCTTCACGGGATACCTAAATGAAAGTGAAAACAGGCCCAGGTTCAGTTTCTCAAATACGAGATAACGGTCCCCGCCGGTGGGGTCCATCCGGTGGATCAGAGGATGTACGGAAACAAATTTCTGTACATTGGTCAGAAATTCAAAAACTTCTTCCCTGTTTTTGTCGACCCGATAGTGCAGTATTATTTTTCTACCCATAATTGTTTTTTGCTTCTCTAAATACTGACAGCCCGACGCATACCGCTTTCAGATCCTTGCAGGATGCATGATCTGGATCCTATGCTTTAATGGAACGAAGAAGATTGGGCGGCATGCAACCGGACAAGGGTCGGGATGTCCTGTTTATCTGCCCAACCATTACAAGCATACATGCAAAACGGACCATGAATGAAAATCCGCAAGCAAGCTTCAATACCCGGCCAGGAATATTTTGAATCTTCCTGTTCCTTTATATCCGAATAGGAATCCAGGCAGTTCCTTCGGTCGGGTAAGCCGGGATGGACTGATCCGACTGTCTGAGGGATTAACCCCGGCTCAGAGCCCTGTTTATTTACCCGGCTGAGGCACGATCCTCAGGTAGGGCTTGACCGTTTTCCAGCCGCCCGGAAACTTTTCCTTTGCCTCCTCATCCGATACAGATGTGACAATGATCACGTCTTCGCCCTCATTCCAGTTGGCAGGCGTCGCCACTTTGTAGTTGCTGGTCAGTTGCATGGAATCCAGCACGCGCAGGATCTCATAAAAGTTGCGGCCGGTGGTCATGGGATAGGTCAGCATCAATTTGATCTTTTTATCCGGTCCGATGATAAAGACAGAACGCACCGTTTGGTTTGTAGCTGCCGTTCTGCCTTCTGCGGTACCGGGCTCTTCAGCCGGAAGCATATCAAAGAGTTTTGCTACTGAGAGGTCTGTGTCTCCGATCATGGGATACCGGACCGCACAGCCCTGCGTTTCCTCGATATCCTTTTCCCATTTTAAATGGCTTTCCACTGGGTCCACGCTCAGTCCGATGATCTTGCAATTCCTTTTGGTAAACTCGGGTTCCAGTTTTGCCATGGAGCCCAGCTCAGTCGTGCACACCGGGGTAAAATCCTTGGGGTGGGAAAAGAGAATCCCCCAACTGTCGCCCAACCATTCGTGAAAGTTAATGACTCCTTGGGTTGTTTCTGCCCTGAAATTGGGCACCGTTTCGTTTATTCGCAATGACATGATTTTATATTTTGGACAAATATAGAAAAGAATGCAAACAGTGGGGACCCACTCGGTGTACTTTGCAGGAAGTTGGAGTGTGTCTGGGACCAGACTCCCGTACGATCATTTTTGCGGGTGTTCTTAAAAAACAATTCAGGGATCGTTGGATGCGGTCTTATCGACTTCATTCCATCCTGACTCTCTGTGCCGTCTGAATTAATTCGGAGCGATCCCCAGTTTATCCTGCAGCATCCCGTTTTCGGAGTAGATCCTGACGAGGTAGGCGCCACAGGAGAGTCCTGAGACATCCAGCTGAATTTGGCCTGATTGGAGCTGGTAAGTTCTTACGACTTGTCCGGTGGCATTTACTATTTCCGCCTTGCTGATGCTGTTGTTGCATTCCAGGTTGATCCATTGGCGAGCCGGGTTGGGATAAATCCTGAAATGCAGCCCGGCAGGACTTTCATGGCCGGAAGTGAGATCCGGATGACAGTTCAGGTAATCCTGCATCGCTCCCTTGCCGGCCTCAAAACACAGTGTGGAATATCCATTTGAATTTTCGGATAAAATCTGGCTCTTGCTGAATCCCAGCAGGCCCAGATAATATTGATACAGTTCGGAGCGATGTACGACCTTTTGGGTAAACCCGGCTGAAGAAGTTGTTCTGCATTCCAGGCCGCCATTGATGATGTTGTTGGTGTGTGCAAATCCTTTTTGGTACATTTTGTCCGATGCGTATTCGCCCGGCTCAGGGTTCCAAAGCCCGTGCATGACCTGATGGCAGGAAGGTTTGGGGCATTGAGGCATCATCCAAAACCATAGGGCTGATTTGAATGCCAGTACTCCGTCCTGCTGGATGAGATCCGGATTGTCCAGCAATACATTTTTATCCTGGTAAAGGAATTTGCTGAGCTGGCCGTAGTTGTAATTCCAGGACAATTGAATGGGACCTCTGCCATAATAGCCCACGGCAGGGTTGGGAGGAAATTCGGGATGTGCCTGAGAATAGGCACCGGCCCCGTTGGAGCTGTTGTAACCCAGCTCGTGCACAAAGTACAGGCCCCATTTGGCGTAATCGCCTTCCGCGCCTCCGCCGACAGGAAGTTGCCAGCCTCCGGTTGTCTCCTTTGAAATATGAGCCAGAAAAGCGGCCAGTTCCCTTTTGTTGTTTTGATCTGAATTTCTATGTATAAAATCCTCGAAGTCCACATCCAAGACGGTTTCCGGAGTGGGATTGGCATGCCACCCGGCTCAACCCGACAGGAGCTTACCCACAGGATGGTTTCTGTTTATACCCCCATTGTGTCATGGAAGAATGCGATCCTGGCCGTCTCTGACACAGAACCAGGAAGTCCCCGCTCGGGTCTGGATTCAGATCATGGGTTGATCAGAATCAGGGGTAGGGTCTAAAATGATCCTATGGACCGATTTTTT
>CAYXKO010000044.1:0-11895 GCA_964465435.1 uncultured Saprospiraceae bacterium
CGGTTTGGATCCTCCATGCTGCGTATGGCTGAGCCGGGGTTGGTAAAGATCTTACCGCCGATGAGCCAGTTGAAATTGGATTGATCGTAATAGTATTCGATGGCTTTGCCAAAAATATCGCTGAAAGCTTCATTGAGGGCGCCGGATTCGTACAAATATTCCAGGCCTGCGGTGAATTGAGTGACCCCGTGGGCAAATTCATGACCGACGATATCCACGCTGGTGAATGGCAATACAGTAGCCCCGTTGCCCAGACCAAAGTTGAGCGTCCTGAGATTGCCATCCCAAAAAGCATTGCTGTACCTGCCGGTATCGAGCAATATGGCTTTTGTCACAAGTCCCGCACCATTGGTACCTGTTCTTCCAAACCTGTTCTCAAAAAAATCATGGGTGGCCTGCAAGCCCCAAAACAGGTCATAGGCTCCGTTTTTCTGGTCGGCAGAACCGGCTTCCCAAACATTGTCGTCATCGGTATAAACAGCCCCGCTCACTCCCTGGACCTGTATGCCTCCACCCCGGCTCAGATCGCGTGTGACGTATTGATTGCCCTCCTTTTCGGTCTCTACATTTTGGACTCCATGAAAAAGTGTGTGCATGACCCCGGGCTCCCCGGCACAATTCATCAGGGTGTTGATATCCAGCAATACATTGCCGTTTTCGGCATCCACGTAGATTCTTCTGCTCAGATGCGGCTGATCCAGGTGTACGTGCAGCTCCCAGGCCAGACTGTAAGTTCCTCCTGACAAGGGATAGTCCCGGTTGATCAGGACCAGGCGGTCTTCTGCCACATCGTGATCAGAAATATCATTTCTCAAGGACACTGGGACATTAAGAAATTGCAGAGCCCTGGAAACCGCTGCCTCCCGGCTGAGGACCGGTTTGAAATTTCCATCCTCAATAGCAGCCAGATGGCCATTGACAGACACCAACTCTCCATTCATTTCATGGAGTACCATCTGGGCACCCAGAACCGGGAAGCCTTGTATCCATTGATTTACCCTGTGATGGCGCATACCGGTAGGATCCGTATACGCTTGCTGTACCTTCCATTCTGATTCTGTTGGAAATATTTCCTGCAGCAACAGGTTGATATCCGAACCTGAAATCCTCTGACCCTCCTCAAAGCGGATCATCCATTGGGCTGACCCGGCTGATGGATTGCTTTCCACATGATAACGAAATTGGGCAGGCAGGAGAAGTACATAAAATAATGAAACCGGTAGGAATAAGAGTAATTTTTTCATCATCGCTAATTAACAGGTGAAATTACAAAGGGTTTGTCTTGTCTCCCGATTAAATTTTGCATTCAGTCGCTGCTCAATTCAGCCAAAAGCGGTTATATCAGTCACAGCAGTCCGAGTGGTGCACATCGCGAAAGGCAATGGATGGTCAATTAATCCGCGCGGCAGTGGACAAGGCTATAGATTAAAATATTAAGGTTGACAGCCACGAACCCTTAAGGCCTGCGGGACTTCATCTCAGCTATCCGAATTGCCAGACCTGAGAAGACGCCGGGGAAAATGAATTAATGCCTGGAGTGAAAGAATCCCTTCACAACAGAAAACCAAATTGCCTTTTACACCCATAATTGATGGCTTTATAGACCATAAACCCCGCATTTTTAAAAAATCAAACTCGATTTTCTTCCGGGCGACAAGGTGTATGAAGCAAGCATTTATGCAGATGCTTCTGATGCGCACCGGGACACAGATCCTGAAAAACAGGTCATCACAAAAATGAGCGCGAGCAATGGAGACATGATTGAACCAAATTGGCAGCATGAGGAGTTGTCAATTCCATCAAGTAAATCCTCACACCCGGATCTGTAAAGCGAACCACTTTCCTGGCATAGTGACAATCTGGCCAGAAATCCGATGATTGCTTTTCTGTCCCAATCAATCATGGATTAAATAAATATTAAAGGGTCATTTTCCCGATGGCCGCCATTTTAATAATTTCTCGCTATTTCCGAATCAGTAAAGATTCCAGCATTCCCTTATTATTCCGAAACCCGGGCATTAACACGCCGGTATTTGGCATATTAAAAACCCGGTCATTACATTATCCTGGATGTGGCAACCGCCCGGGTCCAGGTGTCTACCTTTTGCTGGTACATTCAATGACAACATATCCCGGACCTCCGAGCAAAGGCCATTTGGTGATCCTGCAATGGGAAATTAATACTGCGGGACAATGATCCAGGATCGCCCCATTGATCCTGAGGGCAAGATTTTCAATCAGGCCTTCGTATTGGTTCATGCAGTCCCTGACCCATGCGTATACATCCACGTAATCAGCGGTCTGGTCCAGCGTTAGCGTTTGTCCAGGAGCGCCCAGTTCCAGGCGCAGGTCCACTACAAAGTCCTGAGGAACTGACTGTTCCAATGGATATAAGCCGTGGCATACGGAAAATTTAAGGTCTTTCAGTTCGAGGGTAAGCATATCGGTAATAAAGGCCAATGATAAGAAAATTTACAATCGCTGCGTTATTTTCAGGGAAGATCTCAAATTAAATTTTTCCATAATATGTTTACCTTTGTCTTTTTAAAGCTATTGTCTTATGGCACTACAACATAATTACACGGAAGAAAACATCAGGTCCCTGGATTGGCGCGAGCACATCCGGTTGCGACCGGGCATGTATATCGGCAAGCTGGGAGATGGCAGTCACATCGATGACGGGATTTACATTCTGCTCAAGGAAGTCATAGACAACTGCATCGATGAATTTGTGATGGGATATGGCCGGGAGATTGAGATCGAGATTCAGGATGGTTCGGTCCGGGTAAGGGATTACGGGCGCGGCATTCCTCTTGGCAAAGTGGTGGAATGCGTATCCCAGATCAACACAGGTGGCAAGTATGACTCCAAGGCATTTAAAAAATCTGTAGGACTAAACGGCGTCGGTACCAAGGCGGTAAACGCACTATCAGATTACTTCAAGGTACAGGCAGTGCGCGATTATAAGGTGAAAGCTGCCGAATTCGAAAGAGGGCATCTCACCAAGGAATACAACATCAAGAATACCGACGAGGCAAACGGAACCCAGATTGAATTTCATCCCGATCCCAGGATCTTTCCGAAATTCAAATTTATGCATGAATTTGTGGAGAGCCGTATCTGGAATTACGCCTACCTCAACGCAGGACTCAGGATCCATTACAATGGCAAGACCTATGTGTCTAAAAATGGACTCAAGGACATGCTGGAACGACGCACTGAAGGTGAAACGCTCAACTACCCGGTCATTCACCTAAAGGGGGATGATATAGAGGCTGTGAT
The DNA here is from genome assembly GCA_964465435.1 of uncultured Saprospiraceae bacterium. GTDB lineage: Bacteria > Bacteroidota > Bacteroidia > Chitinophagales > Saprospiraceae > Vicinibacter. The sequence goes on from CAYXKO010000044.1 coordinate 3,283, forward strand.
CACCCACGGTTCTCAATATGGAGAACAGTACTACAGCTATGTCAATGGCCAGTACACATCCATGGGTGGCACCCACCTCAATTTTTTCAGGGAGGCCATTGTCAAAACGGTGCGCGAATTTTACAAAAAAGATTTTGACGTCAAGGATATTCACACGGGCATAATCGGAGCCATCTCCGTCAGAATAGAAGAGCCGGTATTTGAATCTCAGACGAAAACCAAGCTGGGTTCTACCACCACCTCGCCGGACGGAGCCTCGCTTCGTTCCTTTATAGTGGATTTCATCAGCAAGGAATTGGACAATTACCTGCATAAGAATCCGGAGACGGCCAAAGAAATGCTGAGCCGCATCCTTCAGTCTGAGCGGGAAAGAAAAGAAATTGCAGGCATCAAGAAACTGGCCAACCAAAGGGCCAAAAAGGCCAATCTGCACAATAAAAAACTAAGGGATTGCAGGTTCCATCTGACGGACACCAAGGCCAAGCCGGAAATTTTGGAAAACACCACCCTGTTTATCACCGAGGGGGATTCCGCAAGCGGTTCGATCACCAAGTCCCGCAACGTCGAATGCCAGGCTGTATTCAGCCTCAGGGGAAAACCACTCAACTGCTTCGGTATGTCCAAAAAGATCGTGTACGAAAATGAGGAGCTGAACCTGCTGCAACACGCTCTGGACATAGAAGACGGAATTGAGAATCTGCGCTTCAACAAGGTGGTCATTGCCACAGATGCGGATGTAGATGGCATGCATATCAGACTTTTGCTGCTTACGTTCTTTCTCCAGTTTTTCCCGGAACTGGTCAGAAGAGGTCATTTGTACATTCTTGACACTCCCCTGTTCAGGGTCAGGGATAAAAAACAAACCTTTTACTGCTATTCCGAAACCGAAAAACAGAATGCCATAAAAGCCCTGCGCGGGAAGGCTGAAATTACCCGATTCAAGGGTTTGGGCGAGATATCCCCGGAGGAATTCGGAAGGTTCATCGGACCCGATATGAGGCTGGAATCCGTAGTTCTCAACGAAGATTCACATATCGAGACCATCCTGGGATACTACATGGGCAAAAACACTCCGGACCGTCAGGACTTCATTATCAACAGACTGCGGGTGGACCTGGATCAGATCAAACCTGAGGAGATTGAAATGATGGCCGAGGAGGTCTGAGAAACCGGGACGCAGCAATAATTTGGATTTTACAAATCCACAGATCAGACTTATGGAAGCTCTGACATTGTTTTTTGCAATTCCTTAGAGGACTGTCCGTATTTTTGTAGGATGGAAAACCACTTCAGAAAATTCAGGGAGGGCATCATCGGTATTGATCACAGCTTCCTTAACCCGTACGGGGAGACCAAAAAGATCGTTTATGCAGACTGGACGGCCAGTGGCAGGATGTATGCTCCCATAGAACGGATATTTCTCGAGGAGATCTATCCATATGTGGCCAACACCCACACGGAGACCAACAGTACCGGCAAGCTGATGACCCAGGCCTACCATGAGGCATTGCACAAAATAAAGGAACACGTCAATGCCTGCCCTGAAGATGTGATCCTTTCCTCGGATTCCGGTATGACTGGCGTGGTAAACAAATTTCAGAGAATCCTGGGTCTCAAAATTCATGAAAAATTCAAGTCTCAGATTCATATCAGGGAGGAAGAACGTCCCATTGTCTTCATCACGCACATGGAGCATCATTCAAACCATACGAGTTGGCTGGAAACGCTTGCGGATGTGGAGATCATAAGGCCGGATGACAATGGATTGGTGGACCTCAAACATTTTGCCGAGCTCCTTCATCAATACCGAAACAGGGAATTCAAGATCGCCGCTGTGACAGCTTGCTCCAACGTCACGGGCATTCAGACTCCCTACCATACCATTGCAAAAATGATCCATCAGGAAGGAGGTTGTTGTTTTGTTGATTTTGCGTGCAGTGCACCTTACGTGCAGATTGACATGCATCCCGCTGAAGAGGGAGCCCACCTGGATGCCATTTATTTTTCCCCCCATAAGTTCCTGGGAGGACCCGGTTCAACCGGCATACTGATCTTTCACAAGAAATTCTACAAGAACCGCATACCGGACCATCCGGGAGGCGGCACGGTTCTTTGGACCAATCCCTGGGGAGAACACCGGTATTACGACGACATTGAGTCCAGGGAGGATGGAGGCACACCTGCCTTTTTGCAGACCATACGCGCCGCACTCGCCATCAATTTGAAGGAAGAAATGGGCGTGGACCGCATACGCGAACGCGAGCAGGCCATGGTTGCAAGGATATGGCCTGAGATCAATTCAATCCCGGGATTGCACGTACTTGAACCTGAAAAAGATCATCGGCTGCCGGTAATTTCCTTTTATATTGACGGCCTGCACCACAACATGGGCGTCAAGTTGCTCAACGACCGGTTTGGAATTCAGGTCAGGGGAGGCTGTTCCTGTGCCGGGACCTATGGCCATTATCTCTTGCATATAGAACGCGATTTTTCCCAACGAATAATGTGCATGGTGGCACAGGGTGATTTTTCAGAAAAAGGAGGTTGGATCAGAATGTCCCTTCATCCCACCAACACCGAGGAAGAAATGGATTTCATTCTGGACGCCTTAAGGCAACTTGCCAAACGCCATCAGGAATGGAGCGAGGATTACATTCTCGATAAGGTGAATAATGAAATTTCCTTTAAGAACAGGTCCGGAGATAACTGGTCATCTGAAAAAGTAGCAGGACTCTTCCATGCAACAAATCCCAAAATGATAGCGGCTCTATAAATGCTGTGCGATGGCCTTTGATATGGATCTCATCTCATCCTCAGGGATCACCACGCGATCATTGGAGAAATTGAGATCCCCGATGTGATTAAGAGGCACCAGATGAACGTGGGCATGGGGCACCTCCAGGCCTATTACAGCCATGCCTACCTTGATGCAGGGAATTTCCTTTTTGATTGCGACGGCAATTTTTGCGGCAAAATTCATCAAATCACCATAATCCTTTGGGTCCAGGTCAAAAATATAGTCGACTTCCTTTTTGGGGACCACCAACACATGACCTCTGGCAAGAGGTCGGACGTCGAGAAAAGCAAAACAGGATTCGTTCTCAGCTATCTTGAAACAGGGAATTTCACCCCGAATGATCCGGCTAAAAAGGGTAGACATATCAGGCAGTAATTTCAAGTATTTCAAAGGCCATCAATCCTGCGGGAGTCAGGATGTTTGCGGTCTCTCCGACTTTTTTGCCCAGTAAACCCTGGCCGATGGGAGAAGTGGCAGATATTTTCATGGCCTTGAGATCCGCTTCAGCTTCGGACACGATTTTGTACACAACCTCCTTCTTGGTTTTGTGGTTGAGTACACGGACATTGGTCATGAGCACAACCTTGGATGTGTCAATGGACGATTCATCAATGATTCGGACATTGGCAAGCTTTTTCTCAAGCTCGTTTATTTTAAGTTCCAACATGCCCTGGGCATCCTTTGCTGCGTGATACTCGGCGTTTTCGGACAGGTCTCCTTTTTCGCGGGCCTCGGCGATCGCTTTGGCAACATCCTGTCTGCCCGTGGTCTTCAGGGTATCCAGTTCTAACTTCATCTTGTCGTAACCTTCTTGGGTCAAATAATTGATTCCAGACATTTTGGATAGGTTTTTATGTAAAAAATAAAGAACGTTCCCCGTCAGTGACAGAAAACGTTCTTGACGTCGTCTTATTATCTTATAACTTAAGTACGGTCCATTTGGTTCCGAACGGAGCCTAAATTAGAAATTCAGACCCACGCCAATGGCGTGAGATCCCTGAAACGGATTTGAATGACGGTATCCGTAATCCAAACTCAAGAGGTTGTTCCCCTTTTTATCCAACGGGATATTGAGACTGGCGCCTGCGGCGAGACCGGTAAACGCGTTATCCCCTGCACCGGCGGAATCTCCCAGCTCATAGGCATAGGAAGCGCGCAGCCCCAGGTATTCCCTGAATCTGAACTCTCCGCCCACACCGATCACGTCTCTTCCAAAGGAATTGGATGTGAAATTAGCAACCGGAGCGAGTACAATGTATTCTCCGAAAATAAAATCGTAGGAAAGTCCAATGTGAAGCAGGGAGGGCAGTTCAAAACGCGACAGCCTCACGTCATAAGTGAGTGAAGTCCCTTCCGGGCTGGTCAACTGGGTAGAAAGGCCATCTCCACTAAATTTCATCGGGCTTCCGATGTTTCTAACTGCAATACCCATTTTAAAATTATTCTGCGGTCCTGTAACGTATTGTACACCGCCGTCGATGCCAAATCCAAAAGCACTTAAGTCAGAAATACTTTCGGCCACCCCGCGTACCAATATGCCTACGGATACCTTTTCGCCGAAGTTATGAGCGTAACCCAGACCAAGATTAAAAAAGTTTGGCTTATAGGTTGCACCGGTTCCTTCAGGAGAAGCTGTGGTGGTGACCCTGATCTCTCCAAGGTCCAAAGCCATTAATTCAAATCCGAAAGCTCCGTTTTTTCCCACCCGGGTTGAGTATCCAAAGGCATTGACACTCACGCCACTGGGCACGAGCCAACGGGTGTGTCCTACCATGGCTTCAGATTTGCGGATGCGGCCGATACCTGCTACATTGACCCTCAAGGCTTCCACTCCCCTTACATAGGATGCGTTCAGTGAGTTCATAGCCATACCCTTTGCCCAGGGATTGATCAGAAGCTCATAGGCACCGGCTTCTCCCTGTCTGTCAGGGTTACCGGCCCAAAGAGTTCCGCTTCCAAGACCGGCCAAGATCACAAAAAGAATGAGTATAGATTTTTTCATTTGTTTCTTTTTTATTTCTTGTTTGAATAAGCCGGGGGAGTCCAAGAATCTGGAGCTCCCCGGCAAATATTTCCTTTGTTACAATCCGGATGGGTCAAATTTCCTTGCCACTCCAAACCACTTGACAATTTTTTCAGCTCCGGTATCCGGTTGCTTGATGTAAATCAGATAGGCTCCGCTGGATACAGGAATTCCCCTGAAATTGGTGAGGTCCCATTCTATGTCAGGGCCGATTTGTCGCTCTGTAACCCCTCTGTATTCGCTGACCACCCTTACCGGTTTTTCATCGCGGTTGTACTCCTTGATAAACTTGCCATCAATGGAGTATATGGTCACCTGACATTTGGGCGGCAGATTGGTGATCTTGACAATGTTGGAGAACTGACCGGATTCGTAACTTGAAAAGCCATAATAAGGATTGGGCACGACGTTTACATTATCCAACGCATTTTCATACTCTTCCTTTGAAGCCACTGCTCCGGCCTGCTTTCCTTCAATTTTAAAGGAATAGAGGTTATGGCCCAGGTTCTGATTTGTGCCGACTGCGACGTTGAACGGATTGTCCACCCTGAGTCTGACGATGTAGTCATTGGGGATCAGCCCTGATTCTCCACTGCCGTAAGGATCCAGTTTTGTGCCCGGGGCCAGGACCGGCATGGTGGTCCAGGTGATGAAATCCCGGATCGCACGGGTCAACAAGGCAGTTCCGGGTCTCTTTCCGGGATTGGTATTATTGGCTAAAAATCCTCTGAGCGCTCTACAGGAGTCATAAGGCGATTTCGTCACGTAAATGTAATGATGTCCTCCAAATACCAAACCCAGCAAAGACTGATTCAGTCCGCACTCAGGATTTAAAAGAATCTGATCGGTTGGATTCCACATCAGATCGTCACCCAAATTACTTTGTTCGTCGATACAAGGCGCAGCAAGCAGGTTTACATCTGAGAAGAAGGTATTTTCACCAAAGAAAATATTCAATCTTCTGCCTGTTTCCACATCGACGGCATAACCGGGGAACCAACCCATACCCGTCAGGGGTCGGCCATTGGCATCCAATTCTCCATCCGGATCCGCATAGCCATCCCCATTGCGGTCGTATTTACCAACAGACGGTTTGGTCTTTAAAGCAAAGGCATCGTTGCCTGTATTGGGTTCAGTTCTTGCAGCCCCCGGATCCGCATTGTTCTCATTCCAGGTTTCGATGACCACACAACGGCTCCACTTGGATTTGTCAGATGTAAAGACAATGTCCACGTTGTTTAGTGAATCTAGCCTCATGGCATTGGACGGAGTCCTGTTGGCGCCATTGGTCAACGCCGGGGTCAGCAATACGGTGTCCACGCAAAGTTTGTAAGGATACCAGAATCCACGGTACTCATCCTTTCCCAATTTGCTGAACAACTCCTGAGGATCCAGTGCGTACTGAAGAGATCCCAGTGAGGTTTTCATAAAGTCCGTAAATGGCGTATTAAAGTCTGCTTGTGCAATAAACCACTCCACACCATTTGGATTCTTGTACTCGGCTTCGAGGCCTGGGCCAATGATTCCATTTGTTTCCAAAGGATTCTTGCCTGCTTCTTCAGTCTGCACAAGCCCCACGGATATACCAAGTTCGGAAATTATCTGCTCGTTGAACCTGCTGATAGGACCCGTGGATTGGATCACCTTGGCTGGGTCAGCAAGGTTTTTCAAAGTCCAGGTCACCGGCTCATCCAGCTTGTTGTTATCGGGGATCGCGTCCACAAATTTTACTTCGTATTCGCCATCCTTTACCTTGAGGGGATTGACCACTTTGACCTGAATGGGAGCTGAGCCGGGTTGGTATTCCACCTTGCCGCCAAAGCTTCCATTGATGATCTTGTCATACATTCCATCTGCAAGCCTCAGGAAGTTTCCACCGGCACCCAATCCATCCAGGCGGGTAACGGGCAGACCATCGCCATACTTGGAATTCACATTCTCGTAAATCTGAGGTCTTGGGGTCGCTACATAGGGTTTACCATCGCCTTTGGGGCCAACATTCAAACGACCCAGGCAATATTGCATCCTCTGACCGGAACTTTCCTTGACGTCGTAATCCTTGTAGTTGTTGTAACTGTAGGCTACCACCAGGAAATAGTACTTTTCGTGGTTGATGAGCTGCTTGTTCAGCCCGGTGGCAAAAAGGTCCTCCTTGATGCTGAAAGAGTGCCTGATTCCCTGATCGAGACCACTCACCCTTTCGACCGGATAGTACACGATGGGGTGTGTCGTGCTGGGATTGGGGTTGCGGATACCGACCCAGTCGTACAATTTTTTGACCTTATTTTTGAGGTCTACGGTCACTACCTCTCTGACCAGGCTTGGATCGTTGAGCGATCTTTCGGACAGGGAAACATCCGGACCAGACATCTGGAATATTCTATATCCTTCAAACCTGTACAGGGAATCCACTCCCGGAGGAATACCCAGTCCGGGCTCTGCATGGCTTTCGTTAAAGTTATTGGAAGCAGGATCGTTGCTCAGCAAAATAATAATCTCCTTGTCGAGTTCAACAAAGTCAACATCCGGAGCCGTCGGACCGTCCTTAATGTCAAAGCAGTTGTCAAAAAGGTCCTGGCAAAGCTGGTCTGCTTTCAGCAGCTCATCCAATGCAGGACAAGGGTAGTTTTGATCGGGTACCCAGGGAACTCCAATGATCAGCTCATTGACAGCACCCGGATCAAGCCTGAGCGGACCGGATACCTGGAGTGTTCTTCTGTCTCCCTCTCCGGCAGAGCCGGTACACATGCTCCATCCTGATCCGTCGCTGGGCGCACCCGGAAAGGCATAGCGGGTAGAAGTACCTCCGCCACCTGGCAGGTAACCAATTCCTCCACTCACCAGACTGGTGTTGTCCCTCCACCTACCGGTCAGGTATTGGTAATATTCCAAAGCACTGGTCGGGTCTTCCGTGGCAGGCGGGTTGGATCCTCCCAGACCACGGCCATTGTAATACATAAAATAACTCATGCCAAGCTCATCTCCATTCTCATCGAGAGGGCCGCGGAAATAGTCCACTCCAAGAATTGGGATGTTGTTGCAATAGGTATTGACGTTTTGGTCACAGGTACAACCGTTGCTGCCATCTGTGGCGTCAATGTTGTAGATGTACATGAGGTCTCTGAACACCGGCTCAAACTGAGTGGTATCTGACAGTTTACGACGCATTTTCACATAGGTCGTATCACAACCAATGTAGTCGTCGCTGTAACATCCCAGATCCGGGTCGATCCACATGGCGAAGTAACAATCCCGGATTTCCTGAGGAGCGCGGTTGATCAGTTTATACCTCTGAAAGGTCATGTCATTGAGTTCATCCGCTGTCCTGAAGCCGAAGGCCTGAACCTGCACCTCCATACGTATGGGATCCCCTCCTGAGCTTGTGTGGATACCCCCCGCATCGTTATAGATCCAGAAGATCATTTCATCCGGATAAATCCCAATGGGGCATCCTCGAATATCAATAACAGGAAACTCACCAAACTGAGGTTCGTAAATTCTGTTGTCGTTGATATCGTCAAAAAGGGCAAGACCCTGTCTGGCATCGGGCAACTTAAATCCATACCTGGATTCAAAGAACTCGTTTCCTTTTCCAGGCCAATATTCCAGATCATCCGGAATTTCCGAACGATTCAACTGAGTTCTGCCTTCGCGCTGTGCGTTGGCCCATCTTTTTCTGAGCTCAGTGATGCTGTCCCCATAGCAACGGAAAAACTGGTCCCAGTTTTGGCAATCCTCCGCCTGGGTTTCTCCCTGTTCTGTCAGAGGGCCCGGCCAGCAATCATTGCGGGTC